>JAGQVR010000058.1 GCA_020437875.1 Flavobacteriales bacterium | reverse complement strand
ATCCAGGTGAAGTTCACATGCCGGGAGAAACTCGATCAGGAGAAACGCCCGAAGACCGCCGACTCACCCAAGGGCGCGGATGTGGCGCGGGGGATCGTGAAGTGGCTGGTTGACGTGGTGGATGAGACGGGCGAGACCGTCGCGCTCGCGACCATTCTCACCATGGTCAAAAAGTTGGACCAGAATTGAAACCGGCTCAGCTCCACTTGTCACTGATAGCCACGCTGGCGATCGCCTGCGGCCATGACACAGTGCATACCGAGCCAGAGCTTACATTCTATAGAACAGTTGATAGGGGGCGGGGATCGCAAGACTACACGGATACGCTTGCTGTCCTTGATAAGCACTCGAGCAGGGATTCACTTGTTGGTTCCACAACCTTCACATGGAGAGGCATCGAGCATACCGTGACCGGATGGAACAACGACCACTATGTTCCTGTCGATGGCGGCGGTTTCTGGCTCGAACTGGATAGTCTAGGGACCATCTTTGGACATAGCACGACCTGGCCTGGGTTCAGCGTGGTCCACTCGAACAACGATAGCTTGAATCAACTGATCACGATGGCGCTGGCAGCAGCATCCCGACCTGGACGTTTCGGTGTGAGGTATACCCTACCGCCAACGCCGAAGATCGAAACCGTCAACTTCACGCAGATCGAGATCCACGACACAACTTTGGGAGTGAACTGGGGCAGGTAGTGGATAGCAGCATGGATACCCACTGCTCAAAGCCGTTCAACTACGGCATCGATCTGGGCCGAACCCACTGTCAGCTAGGTGATGTTGACCAAACGGGAGAAACGGTTGCTCTGGCCACCATTCTCACAATGGTGAAGAAGCTTGATCAGAACTGAGCACATGGCGGATACTAGGCACCAACAGCACGTGAAGGAACTGCGCACGAAGCTCGCGAAGGCCTTGGCGCAAGTGGAGCGCATCCGTTCTGGCAAGCTTATGCGAAGGACCTTGACCGAGGCTGTAGACGTGGCCAGGGCGAAGTCCACGTAACTTTGAAAACATGATCAGCCCGACCGACCTCCTTTCCCGCATCACCACCGATCCGCACATCTGCCATGGCAAAGCCGTGGTGCGCGGCATGCGCTGGCCCGTGCAGAACGTGTTGGAGTTGATGGCCAGCGGCATGAGCACCGAGGAGATCATGCGCGACCATCCCGAACTGGAGAAGGATGACTTCCTCGCCTGTCTGGCCTTCGCGGCCAAGGTCACCGAAGTGAAATCCATCCACCGCGCGGCGCAGTGAACTGGCTGGTGGATACCCAGCTGCCTTATCAGCTGGCCACGGCGCTCAAACAGCGCGGCCACCGTGCCGTGCATGCCTCGGAACTGCCGCAAGGGCATCTCACGCCCGATGAAGCCATCATCGCAATGGCCGACCAGGATAGCGCCGTGGTGGTGACCAAGGATGCCGACTTCATTGCCGCGTACGAGGTGAAGGGCGTGCCAGAGCGCCTGCTCTATGTGGCCACGGGCAATATCCGGAACGCGGAATTGATCCTCCTCGTCATGAATTACCTCGACCTGATGTGCGAAGCGCTTAAAGACGGGGGCTTGATCGAGTTGGACCGTAATGGCATCACGGTCCGATGAGCATGAACGCGCCCCGCTTCGCCCTGGGTCATGGCCCGGCGCAAGCTTATCACGTTCCGCGAACAGCCGTCGTGCCCAGCCGTACCGCTGGCCACACCCTCAGCCTGCCAAAGGGCGTGGCCCCGCCAAAAAGCCCGGTGCTCCTCAACTACGGCATCGAGGAATGCCGCTCGCAAGTTGAGCGGCAGCGAAATCCCGCCTCAGCGGGACCCATCTACCCCGGCTCCACCTGTCACCCAGGGCTTGACCCGGGGCAGGTGATGTTCACCTGCCGCGAGAAACTCGACCAGGACTGACAATGCGTTTAGTCGCGCTTTCGTTGGTGTTATCAGCCTCGCTGCTAGGCTATGTTCCTGGCGGTCCGGAGGTGGATCGCGAAGAAGCCCGCAGCGCGTTCGAACTGGTAAACCTTATCCGGAAGGACCCCAAAGCCTATTCCCAGCGCCTGAAGTTCAGCCCGATCCAAGTGGTTGCGCGACCTGCGCTGCGTTGGAACGATACGCTGGCACTGGCTGCGGAACGAAAGGCCCTGGATATGGCTCGGCGCAACTACTACGCGCATGTCGATCCGGATGGCTTCGGAATGAACCACTACATCCAACTTGCAGGATACGAACTAGATCCTCGCTGGCTGAAGAACCCTGAGGAGAATAACTTCGAATCGATCCACAGCGGCATCGCTGATGCGGTCCAGTTGATCGAAGAGATGATTATCGATGCACAAGTACCTTCCAAAGGCCACCGCCACCACCTTCTGGGCGTTGGGGAATGGAACGCGTCTTTGGTGGATATAGGCATCGGCTTCGTTCACGCCGACTCCACCGCCGATTGGCCGACTTACGCCTGCGTATTGATCGCAAAGCACAAATAGTGTGACCGGGATTGAAGCCGATTGTGATCGTTCATATATCAGCAGCACTGCTTCTTCTTGCGTGCAATGAGCATCTATCGAATGCTGATGTGCGGTACACGTGGATGAGCGAGGATATCAGTGTATGCCAACAGGACACTTTAAGTGAACTTCCACGACATGCCGAAGGTGACTCAGCTCTCGGTCTTGTTCAGTTCACCTACTGCGAAGGTCAACACACGCTGTCAAGTTGGACCGATCATTACACCGCACCTCCGGATGCCGGTACGTTCTGGCTGGAACTGGACGACATGGGCAGGATCTATCAGCACGGCACCACAGAAGTAGGATTCCGTGTTGTCCGATCCAACAACGACAGCATCAATGCGCTGATACAAATGGCCATGGCCGTCGCATACGGGCCACACGGCTTTGCTCTGCATTATCCGCTACCACCGTTTCCGAAAGTCCCGATGGTCGGAGATCCCACAGGCGATATCCTCGATACGGTTCCGGATCAACACAGGACTAAGTAGCAGTGGTTTTCCTGAAGTCAAAGGCCCATCCTGCCTGATCACACACCGGTCGGCCTGACCCCACTCCGCACCTGGCCGCATTCCGCGACCGGCTCATCGTCCCCGCCCGCATCGCCCCAACGGTCCGTCGCGATCCGCACGGTCGATGGAAGGATCCACACGTCCCGCGCATCGCCTGCGTTAGTCTTGCGCGATGACCAGGCCCATCCTTTTCCTGTTCGGTGCGTTGCTCTGGTGCAGTTCACCCGCCCAGCTCACCAACGCACTGTCCTACCAGATAGCCTATTCCGGCGGCATGTTCCTGCATCCGGGCCTTGCCCTCGGGGCCGATCTGCCCTTTGGTGGAACGATCAAGGACAAAGCCAACGGCCGCATCATTCGCCACGACTACCTGGTCGGTGCGGACGTTGGTGCCTACTACCACAAGCGCTACCACACCGGGTGCTGGGGCCAGGGGCGCATCGGCTGGCGGCGTACCAAGTTGCACCGGATCGGCCACTACCGCACCGTCTCACTGGGCATCGGCTACCTCGGCACCTTCATCGCCAACAGCTATGCCGTGGATGCCCAGGACAACGTGCGGTACCGCAGCGCCGTGGGCTATGGCCACTTCCTGCTCGCCCCCGCCATCGAGTGGGGCGCCGACATGCGCAGGCCCTTCCTCGGTGCGCAGGCATGGTTCATCCGGCCCAAGGTGCAGCTCCAGTTCAACAACTTCCAAGGGCCGAACAAGTATTTCCTGTTCGAGACCGGACTACGTTTCTGAACCATGCGATACGGCGCCATCCTCCTCCTGGCCTTCTTCCTCACCGCCTGTTCCAAGGAAGGCCGGTTGAATGAGCAGGTCAACGAGTTCTTCCACGTGGAAGTGGCGGGCGCCCAGCTTCCCGTCAAGGTCCGGGGCAATACCGCGTCCGGTAGGATCATCCTCTACATCCCCGGCGGTCCGGGAGGCACCGGGCTCGATGTGTCCATCCTCGATCCCGGCGACTGGAAGCAGCACCTGGAGCGCGATGTCGCCATCGCCTACTACGACCAGCGGGGCCTCGGCAACGCACAGGGGGATCTCGACGAAAGCTCCATCACCTTGGAGCAATACCTGCAGGACATCCGCGCCATCGTCCTGGTCCTGAAGACCCGGTACCCCGGCACCGAGATCCACCTGATGGGTCACAGTTTCGGTGCCCTCCTCACCTACCGCTTCATGCACCGCTTCGGTCACGAAGGGCTGGTGAAGAGGTACATCGCCTCCAGCGGCGTGGGTACACGCATCGTGGACCCCGAACATTGGGAGTTCCGGCGTGCTTACGTGGCCACCATCGCGATCCACAACGTGGCCAACGGCATCGATCCGGGGTACTGGCAGGAAGCCTTGGACTGGCTGGCCCAGCACCCTGTCGTCGACACCACACCCCTGCGCGCCAAGCTGTACGAATACATGCTCGCCACCGCCGTGGAGGAGGAGATCACGGTCTCCATCGCCGACGTCATCAACATCCTCCTGCTTTCGGACAACAACCCCTTCCCCTACTACCTCACCCTGCTCCAACGGCAGGCCTTCATCAACCACCTCGTTGATGAGGAACGCGCCTGGGACATCAAGGCCATCATCCCGCTGCTGCAAGAGGACCTGCTCATCATCGGTGGCGAGTTCGATGTGAACGTCCCGCCGCAGGAGCTCCATTGGATCCACGACACCATCGCCTCCCCCAACAAGCGCATTCTCATCCTGCCCAACGCCGGGCACGACCATTACATCTCCCAGCCCGAGCTCTTTGCGGCGGCGGTATTGGATTTCGTGCGGTGAACTAGGCGAGGCCTTGCCGGGGTGTTAGTAGGCAAGCTTTCAGCAGATTGAGGTCGAAGTGTGGTGTGCCCCTCGCAAAGCCTCGGGTCGCGTGCTCCGCCACATGTGCTCGCCACCTTCGTACCTCAGGCGGATGTGGGCTTTCCCCCGAATCGCTCACTCGGAACCGCACCAAATGAAGGCTGACGCGTATGTCTAAGTTTGCCCCACTAGACAAGCCGAATGCATCTTTCTGAAGTCAGGGTTCAGCATTTCCGCTCATTAACTGATGTGACCGCCCACCTCGGAAAAGGTCTCAACGTTCTTGTCGGTCGGAACAACGTTGGCAAATCCAATCTTCTCGATGCAATTCGGCTAGCGATAGGGCCTACCAGTGCTCGGTCCGAGAGCTTCTGGCTGAGCAAAGACGATTTCCATCGTAAGAGCCCGACAGACGAGACAGAGCGGAGCATTTCCATCAAGCTCACTTTCGAAGGCCTTGGCGAGAAGGAGCGGGCCAAGTACTATGAGATGGTCGACTTCGACCTCAGTGACATTTCAAAATCCAAGGCCATACTGAACTACCAGGCGACTTGGCCAAAGGGAAAGCGCAACCCGAAAGTGGACCGATGGGGTGGAAACTCGACTTCCGAGCGGCCACAGGTACCGCCAGCACTTCTTGAGGCACTGTCTGTTACCTACCTGCCAGCCCTGCGCGACGCGACCCAAGCCTTGGCGCCGGGAATAAAGAGCAAGCTGGCTGTCCTTCTCAAGGACCTAGTAGAGCGTAAGGGAGCGGAGGCAAGCGATGGCCAGATGATCACTTCGATTTTCTCCGAAGCGAATGCGAAACTGGAAAATCAGCAAGTGATCAAGGATGTCACCGATGCGCTTCAAGCATCGACCAACCTTATGTCCGGTGTTGACTACTCGCCCTCAAAAATCAAGGCTGTCCCAGCGGATATCGACAGGATACTCCGTTCGCTGAGGATACTAATGGATGAGGCACCAATCGCAGACCTTGCTAATAATGGCCTTGGCTACAACAACGTGCTTTACATGGCAGTCCTGTTGCAGCACTTGAGTAAGCCGATCGACGAAGAGCACCCGTTGCTTCTGATTGAAGAGCCTGAGGCTCATTTGCATCCACAGCTTACGGAACTCCTTTCCGAGTACCTGTCCAACACACTTCCTGGAAGCGGTGAGCCGCAAACACTTGTGACGACGCACTCTCCGACTTTGGTAGCATCGGTTGACCCGGCTCGTGTGCATGTCCTCACCTCGCCCCGGGTGGGCACGACTCAAACGTGCAATTCTCTTGCTCGCCTTGGGCTAGACGACGATGAGCTGAAAGCTCTGCGCCGCATGATGGACGTCACAAAGGCAAGTATGTACTTCGCCAGAGGTGTCATACTGGTGGAAGGAATTTCCGAAGCTCTTCTCCTTCCTGTTTTTGCTTCCCGCTTAGGTCTCGATTTGGCTCCGAGACACATTGCCGTTGTACCGATGTGTGGAGTGGGGTTCACAACGCTCAGAAAGCTATTAGCCCCTGAAGGCATCAACCTTCCAATTGCAATAATCAGCGACGGAGATCCGAAGACCGATCGCGGCGAAGAATGGGCGCAGGATTTACCGCATAAGGAGAACGGTGTGTTTGAGACTTCAGGAAGAACGAAGAACCTCATCACCACCTTTGAACACAGCCAGAATGTGAAAGTCTGTCATTCCCAAGTAACGCTCGAATATGACCTCGCCGGCGCCGCAACGGAAAACGCGGACCTCATGTTGGCTGCTTGGAAGAAGTGCTTTAGCGGAGAGCCTGGAACTTTCAATTCAGCGTTGCTGGCTGCAGCGGGCGCATCGCTCGATGAAAGAGCACTTTGCGCATGGCGTGGCATCTGCCGTGCATCTCCTTCGGTTGGTAAAGCCGATTTGGCGCAGCAACTGGTTCAGGAGCTACAAGCCCGGGATGGTGGGGGTAACCTCAGTCCTTTCGTGGTCCCGGCCTACATAAAGGATGCAATCGAGCATGTTGCTGGGCAAATCGAGGTTCCGAAACCCAAGAAGGTTCAGGCGTGAACGTTCCGAACGAGGATCAGAATGGCGTTCTCGAGGACAATGCTCGGATCAGGGTTGTAAGTGCCGTTCCTGGTAGCGGCAAGACATGGTTGGTAGCGGAACTCATCCGACGGGAGCTAATCAACTGGACATCTTCTGAAGGAGGAATCGCTGCATTGTCGTTCACCAATGTTGGTGGTGATGAAATAAGGCGAGCAGTCGGCCATGATCTCGACCATCCGCACTTTGTCGGTACTCTGGATGCGTTCCTCTTTCGACATGTCATTAGGCCTTTTCTCCCCAAGGTCAGGCCAGCATGGAGACCTCCGCGTCTTATCGCTGCGGACTGGGAACCTTTTCGATGGAGGAAAGGTCCGCAGAACATTGAACTTGAAACGGGTATTTCGTCTGGCCCTGGTCGGAAGATCCATCTCCTTGATGTTGCATTCGTTTCCGAGAATGGAGGGCTCCCAGTTCTTGCCTACAAGCCCCATCGTGACGCGCCGCTCTCGATCCTCAGTGCAGAGCATACTAGCACGGTCCTGAGCGCTAAGAAGAACCTGTGGGAGAAAACCGGATGGATCACGCATTCCGATGCGGCATATCTGGCCAGTTGGATACTCGGTAGTGCGGTAGCTAAGAATGCTATTCTCGCTGAAGTAACTCGGCGCTACCCGTTGATTGTGGTTGATGAACTTCAAGACACGGGGTTCTTCCTCGGCAAGTGTGTTCTCGACCTGCTCACAACCCCAGCAGTGCGTGGTGTCCTTGTGGGCGATCCGGATCAAGCCATCTATGAGTTCAATGGTGCTCGACCGGACCTCTTTCAGAAGTTCTTTGAGCTAGATGGTGCAACCGCTTTGTCCCTTAGGACGACTAAGCGGTTTGGTTCTACGATATCCCTTGCTGCCCAGCAACTCAATTCTGGTACTCACATTTCTCCGGAAAGTGAGAAGACCGGACAGTGCTTTCTCGTGACCTACACAGATATGCCCTCGGATGTTCGGGCGCTAGCGGCTGCTTTAGCCAAGCATCCGAATGCGAACCGCATCAGGATTATTGCTCGTCAGAAGTCTGTGGTGAACACAATAGCAGAGTTGAAGGCGAAGGCCCTCCCAAGCCTGGGCTCTCCTGGACTTGCACATGTACACTACGCAGTCAACAGCTTTAACTCGGGGAATGCTAACCGAGCACTTGCCCAAGTCCGCGCAGCCTATGAGCGGATTGTATTCGGCCGCGAAGGAGTGGAAGATGAGCTGCTATCCGAGACTGGTCTGGACCCAATCGCATGGAAGGAAATGTGCGCTCGCAGTTTGCAATTCGCTCGCATAGAGATCCCCGGTGAAACACTAGGAGCATGGGGTGATAGAATGATTGCACACATGAAGGAGAGCCTACTTGCGGCCAAGGATGACCTTCCGATGAGCACAATCCGTAAAGTGTTTACGCGTGAGGCCAATAAGGAGCGGGGGCCGTACTTGGTCCATCAATCTGTCGGAGGTGCGGACGAGATGCGGGTAGCCGTCTCAACAATTCACAGCGTGAAAGGCGAGACGCATGGTATGACAGTGATCATCTGTCCTCATCCTTCGACAGAGGCAGACTGTCCTTCTCGTCTTTGGTGGCCCGCAGCTGGTGATATTGAAGAAGAGAGACGCATTGCCTACGTTGCTCTCACCCGATCAAGTGGTGACGTGGTTCTTTGCATAAGCCCAAATACCATGGAGAACCTTCGTCGCCTGCGGCCTGAATTTGTTGAGCAATGTCGGTCGATGACGATCGCCGAATACATAGCTTCACTAGCCGCCACATAACCCTTCAAACCACCGCAGCATCCCACGTCCTCGGGGACCCTGCGCCTTGCCCAATAGCCGGGTGCCCATCCACCGGCAATAGTAAGGCCCATGCCGCCGAATGTCAGGACCGACGCACGTTTGTCTCCTGTCCACGACCTTCGCCCCATGACCACCCACCTGCAAGGCGTGATCGATCGGCTTGGGCTGGCCCCGCACCCCGAGGGCGGCTATTACCGCGAGACCTACCGCAGCACGTTGGAAGCGCAGCCGGGCCCGCCCTTCGATGGCCCGCGGGCCTCGTGCACGGGCATCTACTTCCTGATCACGGGCACGGCCTTCAGTGCGCTGCACTTGGACCCCAGCCGGGTCTCCCTAGGAACGAGGGGCCCGTGCAGCCTCAACGATCCCTGGAGCACTGCGCCAAATGATATTGGTAGCAGAGCCCACTCCCTGACCAACAAGAGCATGGGAGACTGCTTCCCGTGCTTGGTCGATGGGCTTAGTCCTTGACCCGGTCGACGTGGTAGGTCACCACGAAGTGCCCAGCATTGTTCGATGGATCATTGTCGTTGACCTTCAGATACACAAGTCCTCGCCGGTCGGCTTCAAATGTCGTTTCCTTTCCGACCCGGAACCATTCGCCATCGCCGATCCTACCCATGAGCATACCGTGAGCGAAGTAGCGTTCGATATTGTACTGATGGTACTCCATGATACCATCCGGGCCTCCGCTCCCAGCAGTGAGGCCCAGGCTGATGGACCCGGAGGCGCTGATCCGGACCTTGTCCCCTTGCTGCACCAGTATCGGCGATAACGCGGATATGGATGTGACCTTCAGTTCGCGCGCGCTGGTCCGCTCTGCCATGAGGAGATCGCTGTAGCGCCCATGGGAGTTATCCATGGCTGTGATGTTCAGCGTACCGTCCTCCGATCGTGCAAGGCCGATCAGAACGGTCCCGTTCTTCGCCGTGAAGTAGACTGGATCCTGACCGACCGGTATGGCATCAATAGCCGATGAATGGGCATACGGATAGGTGCCGAACAGTTCCAAAGAGTACAATTCCACCACGCGGGCCGGCGCCTTCAAGATCCGGTAAGTAACGGAGCAGCGGTATGGATCGTATCGGCAGATGAAGCTCGCGCCCATGGATGTGTGCATGAACGGGTCTCCGTCAAGGATCAGGTTCTTCTCGGCGAGTGTTCGCTGAAAGCCGAAGTCGGCCATGAAACCTTTGAAATTCTCCCAATACTGCTCCACGTAGTGCCCGTCGTTCCTGGCCGTGACCGTCATGAATTTCCCGTATACGCGAAGAATGTCATCCAATGTCATCAGGTTCACCTGGCCTTCATTCCTTAGCTCTTCGCGAAGTGCCTTCGCCTCCTGAGCGCGGTGGTCCCGGTTCTCACGAAGCGTCCTCCGCTTTTGCTCGAACACTTCCTCAGCGTTCTTATCCCGCTCGGATAGGAATTCGCTCTTTTCGTCGATATACGCCCTGAACAACATCACCAGTTCATCATTCTCGTGGGTGTATCGCAGGTATTTTTCATCAAGGTCATGTAACCCTGCCACGCTGCCTGTGTTATCTATCTCATTTAGGATGTTGTGCCGGTCCGGCCGCAACAGTGCGGTCTTCCGGGTGGCCATGACATCCAGAGCATCCTGCACGACCGCATGCCTATCGAATCGTCCATACGCTCGCATGAAGGCGGCGCGCGCCTCATCGAGCCTTGCGTAGGGCTGCGCACCAAGATCCATCTTCCGGAAGACGTCCATCTGCTCCGGTACCAGCACCTTGAGGTTCCTTGTTATCGTGGAGTCGAGTCGGGCGTGGACCTGTGAATCGTAGACGGCGTCGACCGCCCGGAGTGCATCCGTATGGTTGATGCGAAAGTCCACGCACGCTTGCAATGTCGCAACGCTGGCAGTCGCACTCTCCAGAGATCGCAACCGTTGTTCGATCGTTCGTTGGGCGATGGTCCTCCGGTTCTCGTTCATCGCCGCGCGCAATTGCTGGCGTTCACCGGGCAGCAGGAACTTGAACTCGGTGTCGACCTTGCGTTCCAGATCCCGCAGTTCATCCATCGTGATCTCACCAGTGCCCAGGCTTTCTGTGATCGAAGCGCAGCGCGTTCGTGATTCCCGCAACGTCGCAACATGCGCATTCATCTCTTCCACTTGCCGGGTCTGCGTCAGAGGGGTAGCAAGGTTCCGTCGCATCCAGTAGAACGTGGGGTTCCACGCATGTTCCTTCTTCATGCTGCAGTCGGTGAGTTTCTTGGCCAGCTTCTGTTTCTGATCCAGTGGCATCTCATCGAATCGCTTGCCAGTGAGCGGCAGGAATCGTTCATCAGCAAAGAAATTCCAGGTGATCATTCGGTAAGGGTCCGTATCCATGTGGAGGTCGGCCAGCTTCCGCCCCTCCAGTGCCTCCGTGGTGAAGCTACCCCACAGCTCAAGATCTTCGCACTTCTGGGCCAGTGAGAGCGCACTGATATGCAGAAACAGAAAGGGAACGAGGAGGTTTACCAAATGCTTCATTGTGGAATGATCTCAAAGTCGCAGGGTCGGCTGGGGCAGTGCACTTCGGAGGTCTTGTCAAGGAACAAGCGTACACCCTTCGGGGCATGAGCGCCCATCAACGGATATGGGAACGTTCGTATCGTCCCTATCTTATCACCACGGATCCTTTCGAGTAGGTCCTGTTCGGCAGGTCGAATTGGATGGTGTATGTGCCCGGTTCGGCATCCGCAAGATCGATGGTCGAGGTTTCCGTCATTAATCGGCCCGTTCGTAGCAGCCGACCTTGGAGATCGAATACACGATACAGGACCGGCCACTGCGCGTCCTGGACTCGCAAGGTGAATTGGCCCTGATTCGGATTTGGATAGAGTACGACCTCACCGATTGATCCATGCTCTTCGATCGTGTTCGCCCAATCCCGCAGAACGCGCACTGTCTGTGATGTTTGCGGGATGGGATCATCCGAATTCCAGGTCGATACATTCGCTATTGCAAAGATGGAAGCCCCCACGGATCGGGAACTCCATTCGTACGAGGTCGTGGAAGAATAATAGGTCGTATTGGCCACGCTCAGAGTTTGCTGCGTGGTGCTTGTGGCCTTGATCCGTACCACATCCGTGAAGATACCGGAGCTGAGCACAAGCGTACCGTAAGCATCATAGGTGGAGGAGTCGGTGCCGGAGAAGGAGGTGGTGATCCCGCCGAATGACACGGCCTGCTCCCAGCTATCGACCTGTGCGTCCCCAAAATTGAAGGGATACATGAATACGAGCGGGTCCACGTATGGCTCATCGACACCCGGTGGGATCAAGTGGTCGCCGAAATATGTCGAGCTATCGGAGTTCAATAGGCTGTAGTGATAGCGCGTTGCTCCCGTTCCGAAGAATACCTGCATGTCGCAATGGTTGGCCTCGAGATAGCTTGAACTTCCGGGTGAGGTGGAGGCATCGGTGACCGTAGTGGAATAGACCAGCGTATCCGGTATGAAGGAGAAGTCCCAATATTGATCGGCCCCGTTGGGACCTGCATCCACGACCGTTTCGGACAAAGGCGAAGCGTAGGTCCTCGTGGATCCGATCGTGCTATTGATCCACGATACATCGATCACGGGCTGTGCACGGACCAAGATCGTTGTTGGAAGCAGGAACAGGCCGAATGCCCGAAGAAACGTCCATCTCATGAGCGCATGGTTTGGAGGTAGGTAAACTGGTCAACAGTCCAAGGTAGGCATACCTTTTTCCCTGAGCCCCAGCAGGGTCTCCAGGGGAACGAGGCGACCGTAAACCACCGCAGCCTCTCCCGTCCTCGGAGACCCTGCGCCCTCGCCCTGCCATAGGCCCATCCCGAACATCCGACCTTTGCCCCATGTCCGCCACCACCCTCTCCGACCACGCCACCCTCCGCTCCGCCTACCCCGCCCTGCAGGAGCGCTGCTACCTGGACACCTCCTCCATGGGGCTGATGGCGGAGAGCACCGTGCAGGCCGCGCACGCCGAGCACCTACGCTTGATGCGCGAGGGCAGCGCCCGTCTGTTCCAATGGATCTTCGGTGGGAACGCGGAGGTGGCACGTACCGTGGCGGCGAGCATCGGCGGCACCGTGGAGGGCACGGCGCTGG
>JAGQVR010000597.1 GCA_020437875.1 Flavobacteriales bacterium | reverse complement strand
ACCTGCCGCCGCTGGAGGAGTTCATCCCCTACCTGCAGCAGATCTGGGACAGCCGGGCGCTCACCAACAAGGGCCCGTTCCACCGCCAGCTCGAGCAGGCCTTGTGCGACTACCTGGGCGTGGAGCACCTGGCGCTGTTCGCCAACGGCACCCTGGCGCTGGTGACCGCGCTGCAGGCGCTGCGCATCACCGGCGAGGTCATCACCACACCGTACTCGTTCGTGGCCACTGCGCACTCGCTGCTGTGGAACGGCATCAAGCCGGTGTTCGTCGACATCGACCCGCACACCCTGAACCTGGACCCGGCCCGCATCGAGGCCGCCATCACGCCGCAGACTACCGCCATCCTGCCGGTGCACTGCTACGGCAACCCCTGCGACGTGGAAGCCATCCAGGCCATCGCCGACAACTACAACCTGAAGGTGATCTACGACGCGGCGCACGCCTTCGGCGTCCAGTGCCGGGGCGGCAGCGTGCTGAGGCACGGGGACCTGTCGGCCATGAGCT
>JAGQVR010000596.1 GCA_020437875.1 Flavobacteriales bacterium | reverse complement strand
TACGCGCATTGGAGGTCTGCATCGCCTCCGGGCGACCGTACAGCGAACAGCGGACCACGCCCACCGACCGCACCGATATCCGCATCGTTCGCATTGCGATGGACCTGCCGCGTGCGGACCTCTATACCCGGATCGATACGCGCGTGGATCGCATGATGTCGGAAGGCCTGTTGGATGAAGTGCGTGGGCTTCTTCCCTTCCGCACATGCAACGCACTGCGGACCGTCGGCTACAATGAGCTGTTCCGCCACCTCGACGGTGAATTGAGCCTGGAGGAAGCCATTGCGTTGATCAAGCAGCACACGCGCAACTATGCCAAGCGGCAGATGACCTGGCTGCGACGCGACCCGCAGTGGAAGTTCATGCCACCTGATGACGTGGAGGCGATGATCGCGTTGATCGCCATGTGAAGATGGAACGGATGAACATGGATCCCCGTTGGCCGGCGATCGCCTGGTGGTTCCTGCTGGCACTGGTGATCACGGATCGCATCCTGGTATTGACCGG
>JAGQVR010000595.1 GCA_020437875.1 Flavobacteriales bacterium | reverse complement strand
GCGCGGCTCATTACCACCCACGGTTCATTTGCTGTCCGATTAGCGGTAAACCGATGCAATTCCAAGAAAATCCGTTGCCTTGAGACTGGCTCCGCCGACCAGCGCGCCATTGACGTGTTTGACCGCCAGCAGTTCCGCCGCGTTATCCGGCTTCACCGAACCGCCGTAAAGAATGCGAATGGCGGCCCCCTGGCCCGGATAGCGACCCGTGAGGCGCTCCCGGATAAAGGCATGAACCTCGGCCACGTCGGCTGTCGTGGGCGTGAGCCCGGTGCCGATGGCCCAGACCGGTTCGTAGGCGATAACGAGATTGGCGGCCGTGCCGCCATCGGGCAGCGAGCCCTCCAGCTGGCTACCGATGACCTTGAGTGTGTCGCCCGCTTCCCGTTCCGCCCGCGTCTCGCCGACGCAGACAATGGCGGTCAGTCCGGCACGCCAGACAGCCTGAGCCTTCGCCTTCACGACGGCATCGCTCTCGTGGTGGTCGGCGCGACGTTCCGAATGGCCG
>JAGQVR010000594.1 GCA_020437875.1 Flavobacteriales bacterium | reverse complement strand
CAACGAATCAAAAACCATTCATGCCATCCTTGACAAGGTGATTGCTGTTAAATTGATCAATGGCACACGGAAGGAGATCATTTTGATCAATGATTTTTCAACGGACGATACAGCACTTAAAATTGAAAATTATATCAACAAGTATCCCGATATTGACATCCGCTTGTATAATCAACCCCATAACCAGGGAAAAGGAGCAGCTATTCACAAAGGGATTGAACTGGCAACGGGCGATTACCTGATCATTCAGGATGCCGACCTGGAGTACGATCCCGAAGAGTACAACCGGTTGCTTCAGCCCGCATTGGATGGCTTTGCCGACGTGGTGTACGGTTCGCGCTTTATTGGCGGCCATCCGCACCGGATTTTATTTTTCTGGCATACCCGGGGCAATAAATTTCTTACTTTCTTATCTAATTTGCTTACCGACCTTAACATTTCCGATATGGAAACCTGCTATAAGTTGTTCAATTCGAAGATCGTTAAACGACTGAACCTAAAAGAAAAAC
>JAGQVR010000593.1 GCA_020437875.1 Flavobacteriales bacterium | reverse complement strand
TCCGGGACCTGGGCGTGGGCGCGTGCATCGTGGGCCACAGCGAACGGCGCCAGTACTTCAACGAGACCGATGCGGCCGTGGCCGCCAAGCTGGAAGCCCTGCACGGGGCCGGCCTGCAGGCCATCTACTGCTGTGGTGAAGGGCAGGCTGAGCGCGAGAACGGTCGGCACTTCGACGTGGTGGGAGCACAACTGAAGGAGGCCCTCGGAAAGCTCGAGTGCGCCGTGGTGCGGGGGCTGGTGGTGGCCTACGAACCGGTCTGGGCCATCGGTACCGGCCTGAACGCCACCGCGGAGCAGGCCCAGGAGATGCACGCCTTCATCCGGAGGGAACTGAGCGCCCTGATCGGCAATGCCGCGCAGGAAATGCCCATCCTCTACGGCGGCAGCTGCAAGCCTTCCAACGCCGAGGAACTCTTCCAAGGCCCCGACGTGAACGGCGGCCTGATCGGCGGCGCCAGCCTGGAAGCCGGATCCTTCCTCGAGCTCATCGCCATCGCCGCCCGCGTCA
>JAGQVR010000592.1 GCA_020437875.1 Flavobacteriales bacterium | reverse complement strand
TAGCGGTCGGTACATTTATTCATAATGTAGAGTTGAAGCCCGGCAAGGGCGGACAGATAGCAAGAAGCGCAGGTAACTCAGCGCAGCTTGTCGCAAAAGATAAAAAGTACTGCCAGGTGAAACTTCCTTCAGGTGAAGTAAGGATGATCCTCAGCAATTGTAAAGCTACTATCGGTGTAGTCAGCAATATCGATCATGAGAATATCTCTATCGGTAAAGCAGGACGAAGCAGATGGCTGGGTAGAAGACCTCAGACAAGAGGTGTTGCGATGAACCCGGTCGATCACCCGATGGGTGGCGGTGAAGGTAAAACTTCAGGCGGCGGACACCCGGTCAGCCCGTGGGGTCTTCCTGCAAAAGGTCTTAAGACAAGAAAGAAAAAGAAGCTGTCTAATAAATTTATCGTTAAAAAGAGAAAGAAATAAAGTATAATGGCTCGATCACTTAAAAAAGGACCACACGTAGATTATAAGCTTATCAAGAAAGTAGATAAGTTAAATGAGCAGAACCAGAAGA
>JAGQVR010000591.1 GCA_020437875.1 Flavobacteriales bacterium | reverse complement strand
ATAATGAAAAGCTGATTGTTCATACCTCCAACTTTAGAAGAGTAAAACGTGTGGAAGATGCCTTGCGGATTTTCAAGCAGATTTCTGATAAAATGCCCGCCAAATTGCTTTTAGTTGGCGATGGCCCGCATCGGGTTAATGTAGAAGCACTTAGCCGTGAGTTGGGCGTTACGGATGATGTACGGTTCTTGGGTAAGTTGGATGCAGTGGAAGAAGTTCTTTCTGTTGCGGACCTCTTCCTTATGCCTTCAGAAAAAGAAAGCTTCGGCCTTGCGGCCCTGGAAGCCATGGCCTGTGAGGTTCCTGTAATATCTTCCAATGCAGGTGGTATTCCAGAGCTGAATATTCATGGTGTAACCGGCTTTGTAAGCAATATTGGCGATGTGGACGATATGAGTAAAAATGCATTGCATGTTCTAAATGATGACAACCTGGAGACCTTTAAAGCTGCTGCATTGGCACGGGCCAAAGAGCTGGATATCAAGAAGATCGTTCCTGAGTATGTAGATTATTACCG
>JAGQVR010000590.1 GCA_020437875.1 Flavobacteriales bacterium | reverse complement strand
CTGCGTTGTACGCGGCCTCCACTGCATTCCCCTCCCTGGGCGACCTGCTCATCAATGCCGCGCTGCTGGTCGCTGTCGCCGCATTCATCCAAGTGGCCTTGAGAGGATACGCACCAGGCCGACCGAACGCCCTTACCATGTTCGTTGCATGGTCCCTTTGCCTGGCCCACGCGGCGTGGATCACCCAGCTGTTCATCGGGCTCGTGAACGATAGCAGTGTGGACCTCGACCTCTACCATGTCCAGGGCCTCAGTGGCGCCAGCGCGGTGGCACTGTTCAGTGTGGCACTCCTCTTCTCCTCATGGGTGCTGCTTCTCGCGACGATGCTGCGGACCTACATGAAGGACATGACGACGCTTCTGTGGTCAGGAGCGGTCGCTCTTGCCATCTCCATCATGCTGCATCATCGGTACGGTATCGTGGATACCCTGTTGTTCCTGTGGCCCGTTCCCCTGATCATCGTGCTGATGGCCGCCGACCGTATCCCACGGTTCCTTCAGGCATTGATCGGTGTGGCCATGGTG
>JAGQVR010000589.1 GCA_020437875.1 Flavobacteriales bacterium | reverse complement strand
AGCTTGGCACGCCACAACGCGCGGAATTCGGCCTCCAGCACGTCGATGCGCCCTTCCCAGTCGTTGGCCTCGGCGTGGGCGCGTAAGGCGGCGCGGTCCCAGGTTCGCTGCAACGCAGCCCGCAGTGCAGCAGTCAGCGCCTGCGGGTCGCCGAAGGGCACCACGGCGCCCAGTTCGGGGCGGCATACCACCTCGGCATTGCCGCCGACATCGGTGGTCACCACCGGCAGGCCGCAGGCCATGGCCTCCAGGAAGACATTGGCCCAGCCCTCGTTGCGCGTGGCCAGCACGAAGACGTCGGCGGCGCCCAGCACCCGGTGCAGGTCGTCGGGCGGCACCGGGCCGGTGAAGTGCACACGGTCCTGCAGGGCGAGCTGCCGTACCTGGGCCTGTAGACGTTCGGTCCAGTCACCCTCCGGGCTGGGCCCGCCGACGACGAGCAGGTGCGCATCAGTACCCTGGTCGCGCAGCGCGGGGAGGCAGTCGATGACGCGATGGAAGCCCTTGCGCTCGCACAACCCACCGA
>JAGQVR010000057.1 GCA_020437875.1 Flavobacteriales bacterium | reverse complement strand
GTCCACGAGCACCTTGTAGGTGTGGCCCACGCGCGCCTGGTTCAACTCGAGGCTGATGCCGTCCTGCAGCTCCATGATCTCCTGGGCGCGCAACTCCTTCACCTCGGCCGGTACATCGTCGACCATGGTGTGGGCGTGGGTATCCTCCTCGTGGCTGTAGGTGAAGGCGCCGAGCCGGTCGAAGCGCATCCGTTCGATCCAGCGCAGGTTGTCGTCGTGGTCGGCCTGGGTCTCACCCGGGAAGCCCGCGATGAGCGTGGTGCGGATGGCGATGCCCGGCACTTTCTCGCGGATGGTGTTGACCAGGGCTTCGGTCTTCTCCTGCGTGATGCCGCGCCGCATGCGCTTCAGCATCTCCGAGCTGCCGTGCTGTAACGGCATGTCCAGGTAGTTGCACACGTTGCTGCGCTCGCGCATCACATCGAGCACCTCCATCGGGAAACCGCTCGGGAAGGCGTAGTGCAGGCGGATCCAATCGATGCCCTCCACGTCGCTCAGGCGGGACACCAGCTCATCCAGGTTCCGCTTCTTGTAGATGTCCAGCCCGTAGTACGTGAGGTCCTGCGCGATGAGGATGAGCTCCTTCACCCCCTGCTTGGCGAGGCCCTGGGCGTTGGTCACGAGCTGTTCCATCGGAGTGCTCACGTGCCTGCCGCGCATGAGCGGGATGGCGCAGAAGGAGCACTTGCGGTCGCAGCCTTCGCTGATCTTGAAGTAGGCGTAATGCGCCGGCGTGGTGAGCAAACGCTCTCCGACCAATTCTTTCTTGTAGTCGGCCTTGAGTGTCTTGAGCAGGCGGGGGAGATCGCGCGTGCCGAACCAGGCGTCCACCTGTGGGATGCCGTCCTTCAGCTCGGGGGCGTAACGCTGGCTAAGGCAGCCGGTGACATAGACCTTCTCGACCAACCCCGCATCCTTGGCCTTGGCGTAGCTGAGGATGGTGTCGATGCTCTCCTGCTTGGCGTTGTCGATGAAGCCGCAGGTGTTGATCACCACCACGTTGTGCTCGCCGCTGTCGCTCTCGTGGTCCACGGCGATGCCGTTGGCCTTGAGCTGAGCCATCATCACCTCACTATCGAAGGTGTTCTTCGAGCAGCCGAGGGTGACGACGTTCACCTTGGTGGGCTTGAGGGTCTTTGCCTTCATCGGTGATCACTCCTTGAACAGGGCATCCACGAAGGCCTTCTTGTCGAAGATCTGCAGGTGGTGCATGCCTTCGCCCACGCCGAGGTATTTGATGGGGATGCCGAACTGCTCGCTGATGCCGATGGCCACGCCACCCTTCGCCGTGCCGTCGATCTTGGTCAATGCCAGGGCGGTGACGTCGGTGGCCTTAGTGAACTGCTTCGCCTGTTCGATCGCGTTCTGGCCGGTGCTGGCATCGAGCACGAGCAAGACCTCATGCGGCGCGTCCGGAATGACCTTGCGCATGACGTTGCGGATCTTGGTGAGCTCGTTCATGAGGCCCACCTTGTTGTGCAGTCGGCCGGCGGTGTCGATGATGACGACATCGGCGCCCTTCGCCTTTGCGCTCTCCACGGTATCGTAGGCCACGGCGGCCGGATCGGCGTTCATGCCCTGCTGCACCAGGGGGACACCCACGCGCTCGCTCCAGATGCGCAGCTGGTCCACGGCCGCGGCGCGGAAGGTGTCGGCGGCGCCGAGCACCACGCTCCTGCCCTCCTGCTTGAAGGCATTGGCCAGTTTGCCGATGGTGGTGGTCTTGCCCACACCGTTCACGCCCACCACCATGATCACGTACGGCTTCACGGCCGGGTCCATGGGCGCGGGGTCCTTCATCAGGCCCGCGATCTCCTCGCGCAGCAGGCGGTTCAGTTCGCCGGTGCCCACGTACTTGTCGCGCTTCACGCGCTCCTGGATGCGTTCGATGATGCGGAGGGTGGTCTCCACGCCCACATCGCTGGTCACGAGCACCTCTTCGAGGTCGTCGAGCACGGCGTCATCCACGGTGCTCCGGCCGGCCACCACGCGGGCCAGTTTGCCGAAGAGGCCGGAACGGGAGCGCTCAAGGCCCTGGTCCAGGTCCTGCTTCTCCGTGGCCACCTGGGCCTCGTCCTTCTTCTTCCCGAACAGTCCGAAAAATGCCATGGCTGGGGCTGAATACTTGAAAAGGCCGGCACCCGTGGTGCGGCCTTTCCAGGATCAGAGGGGTTGGATCACTTACCGGTGATGAGCTTCTCGGCCTCATCGGAGGGCACGACCTGCTCAACGAAGGAGTAGCCACGGCCACCTTCCTTCTTCATCATGCGGATCACCTTGGTGAAGGTCTTACCGCCTTCTTTCTTCAGGGTAGCAACGGTCTTCTTTGCCATGGTCGTAGCGCGTGGCGCCTATTACTTGATCTCTTTGTGAACGGTCATCTTCCGGAGGATGGGGTTGTATTTCTTCAACTCCATGCGCTCGGTCGTGTTCTTCCGGTTCTTGGTCGTGATGTACCGGGAAGTGCCGGGCTGCCCCGAGGTCTTATGCTCGGTGCACTCCAGGATCACTTGTACACGGTTCCCTTTCTTGCTGGCCATCGGTGTGCGTCTTTACCCATGCCAAAGGCATAGGGGCCGCAAAAGTAAGCCAAGTCAACGGACCGGCCAAATCCGGCGGTGAAGACGGTTCCGACGACCTAACCGTAGTGGAAACGGCATTGGACGATGCTGATGGTACGCGCGTTCCCCGAGCCCGATACGGCATATACCAGCCGGTGTTCATCGTCGATCCGGCGGGACCAGAAACCCTTCAGGGCGAACTTCAAGGCCTCCGGCTTACCGGTGCCGGTGAAGGGGGTGCGCAGGCATTCCTTGATCAACTCCCGGATCCGGGCGGCCTTCTTCGGGTCGTTCTCGAGCCAGTAGCAGAAGTCCTCCCACCCTTTCCCGGTGAACTCCACCGTCATGGCTTCGGCTTACGGGGCGCCGCTTCCAGGTCCTCCATGCGCTTGGCCATCAATTTGCCCGCGTGCAGTTCGGCGATGGACTCCTGCAGCCGGTCGCGGTTCGCTTCGGTGGAAAGCAGGTGGTTCGTTTCGGTGAGGGCGTTGTAGGTCTCGATGGACATGATCACCACGGCATCGCGCTCGTTGCTTCCCCTCGAAACGATCAGCGTTTCCAAGGAATTCGAGACGCGGTCCAGGTAGGTCTTGAGCTTCTCCCGAAGCGAGGTGGAGGTGATCGCGGTCAAGGCCATGGTCGATGAATTTCCAAACAAATGTACGACATCATGTACGTAATACCGTACATGTTCGTTCAAGACCTAGGGCCGCTCGAACATACGCCCAGGATCCAGCGGGCACGGTATCCCCCTCAAGGAACTGGCCATGCCTGCGGCGAGGATCAACTCAAATTGAACCGCAGATGCACACGGATGCACACAGATGACTGACCTTCTGCGACCGACCTATCCGTGTGAACCTGTGTTCATCCGTGGTTCAGTCTTCTTGAAGTGAAGGTCATGCTGCCAAGCATGACCTGAAGAAGCGATCATCCTGGTGTAACTCGACGAATGCGGCCTACTTCGCCATGAGCGCCTCGATCTCAGCCGCCTTGCGCGGCGCTGCCCCGGAAAGGTTGATCGGGTCGCCCTCGGTCACGAGGATATCGTCCTCGATGCGGATACCGATGCCCCACCAGCGCGGGTCGCAGGGGCTGTCCTTGGCGATGTAGATGCCGGGCTCCACGGTGATCACGTTGCCGACCTTCAGGTCGCCATAGGTGCCGGCATCGTGCACATCGAGGCCCAGGTAATGGCTGGTGCCGTGCATGAAGTAGCGCTTCACCTCGTCCTCGGCCTTGATGATCCCGAGCTGCTTCATGCCCTTCGCGATCACGTCCCACGCCGCATTGTGCGGGGCACGGAAGGCCTTGCCGGCACGCACCTCGGCGATACCCGCTTCCTGTGCGGCCAGGACCAGGTCGTAGATGGCCCGTTGATCGGGGGTGTAGCGGCCGTTCGCAGGCAGGGTCCGGGTCACATCGGCGGTGTAGCCGTGGTATTCCGCGCCGATATCGCTCACGAGTAGGTCGCCATCGGCCAGGGTGCGCCGGTTGGTGACGTAGTGCAGCACACAGCTGTGCGGACCACCGCCCTGGATGCTGGGGAAGCCCTCGTGCTCGGCGCCGTGGGTCTTGAAGACGTATTCCACGATGGCCTCGGTCTGGTATTCGGTCATGTCCGGTTCCAGCCGGCGCATCAGTTCCATCTGGGCCTCGCAGGTGATGGTGATGGCCTTGCGCATGAGGTCCAGTTCCTCAGGCTGCTTCAATTCGCGCAGCTCGGCCATCCAACGGCGCAGGTCAACGGTGGAAGGCGCGGTCACCGCGGGGGCACCCTTCGCCAGATGGTCGGCCAGGTCGTGCAGATCGGTGCTGGAGTGCTGATCGTCCCGGGCCTCCTCCACCCGGTGCAGATAGAGCTTGTCCTCCGCCTGCCAGTCCAACTCGGTGCTCTTGAACTGGTGCCCTCCCATGGTCATGGACAGGCCAAGCAGTTCCCTGGCCTCCTTGGGCCCCATGCTGCGGCCGTTCCAGACCTCGGTGCGCGGATCGCGGTCCTGGACCACCAGCAGCTCGTTCGTACGTTCCCCGGCGATCAGGCGCGGTTCCTTGAAGACCAACAGCATGGCCTCCGGCTCGCGCAGGCCGGTGAGGTAGTAGAAGTTCGGGTCCTGGTGGTACTCGAAGTCCACGTCGTTGCTTCGGTTGCGCACGGGCCCGGCCTCGAAGATGGCCACCCCGCCTGCGGGCAGTTTGTCGCGCAGGGCCTGGCGGCGTTCCCGGTGGAATTCGGGGCTCAGCAGGTCGTTGTCGTAGACGCCATGTACATCGTCCACCAAGCGTTTCGTCTGCGGCAGTTCCTGGGCGGATAGGGCCGGACCGGCCAGGAGAAGCAGGAGGAGGAGGTTGCGCATGGCGGAGGGTTGGAAAGCGAAGGCGCCGGTCGAAGCTAGTCCGACCGGCGCCTTCCAATAACGTGCCGCGTGTTCAGCCGTTGTAATGTCCTTCGGCCTTGGCCTTGCGGATGGCGGCCGAGATGCCCAGCTTGTTGATGGTACGCATACCCGCAGCGCTCACGCGCAGGGTCACGGTCTTGTTCTCCTCGGGGATGAAGTACTTGCGGTCCTGGAGGTTCGGCGCGAAGGTGCGCTTGGTCTTGATGTTCGAGTGGGACACCTTGTTACCGGTGATGACCTTCTTACCGGTGATCTGGCAAACCTTGGACATGGCTTCTCTTGATTACGGGGCGCGAAGATAGGTAAAAGGCTCGAAACCGATCCCAGCTGTTCCAACTACCGCTTGTCGGCCATCCTGCCCCCCCAAAGAACCGTGAATGAACGGAGATGAACGGGAATGTCCCCGTTGGACGCCGACCAGGTCTGTCAGGGCGCAGAGGTGCCGGTCGGGGTGTACCGACCGACCTACAACTCCTACCCGACCTTCAACAGCCGTTTCCGGAGCATGTTGAGGCCGGCCAGGGCACTGCGTTCGATCACCAGGTCGCGGGTACCGGGGAAGTTGACGAGCTTGCTGCGTACGCCATCCGGACCGGCCACGGCGATCCACACGGTGCCCACGGGCTTTTCCGGGGTACCGCCATCGGGTCCGGCCACACCGCTGTACGCCACGCTCCAATCGGTCCGCAGGGCGCTTCGCACCCCCGAGGCCATCTGCTCCACCACGGGCTGGCTCACCGCACCGTTCAGTTCCAGCATGTCGCTTGGGATGCCGAGCTCCTCCATCTTCACCGCATTGTGGTAGCTCACCACGCCGCCCGTGAAATAGGCCGAGCTGCCCGGGATGCTGGTGATCAGATGGCTCACATAGCCACCGGTGCAACTCTCCGCGAGTGAAAGGGTCTGTCCGCGTTCCTTCAGTAGGCGACCCACCACCTGTTGCAGGCGGTCCTCACCTTCCCCGTAGATCAGCTCGGGGATGAGCACGGACAGCTCGCGCGCTTTCCGGTCCACCCGTTCGGTCGCTGCAGGGCCGTCGGCTTCGGCATAGGTGCTCAGGCGCAATTTCACGATGCCCGGCGAAGGCAGATAGGCCAGCTTGATGCCCTCGGCGGACAAGCTGTCCTCCCAGTCCGCGATGCGTTTGGCCAGCATGCTCTCGCCCAGGCCGGTGGTGAGGATGGTGCGGTGGACGATGGTGGGCGGCCTGAACAGCTCCTGCACCCGCGGCAGAACACCGCTCCGCATGATGGCGCGCATCTCATATGGTACGCCGGGCATGCTCACGAAGACCCTGCCATCGCGCTCGAACCACATGCCACTGGCGGTACCGCGCTCGTTGGGGAGCACGCTGCAGCTTTCCGGCAGGTCGGCCTGGGCCAGGTTCACGTCCAGGATGTCCTTGGGGTGCCTGCCCAGTTTCATGAAGATCTCGCGCACGCGGGCCTCAGCTTCCTTGTTGCGGACGAGCCGCGTGCCGAAGAACTCGCAGAGTGTGTACTTGGTGATGTCGTCCTTGGTCGGCCCGAGCCCACCGGTGATGAGCACCACGTCGCAAGTGGCAGCAGCCAGCGCGTTGAGGATCTCCGTCCGGTCATCGCTGATGGTGAGCACGCGTTTCGCCCGTACGCCGATCAGCGCGAGCTGCTCCCCCATCCACCCGGCGTTGGTATTGATGGTCTGGCCGATGAGCAGTTCATCGCCGATGGAGATGATCTCCGCAGTGATCTCTTGCGCCATGCGGGTGCGAAGGTCGGCAGTGGCGGGGGAAATGAGGACGGTGGTGGGCTGCGGATGGCTAGCTTGCCGCACCACCCATGCTCAGCCTCCCAGCGAACACCGACCCGATCCACGACCCATCCCGACCGAAGACCGGCCTCGACCGCTTCTTCCTGCGGTTGATCCGGGATGAACGCGATCTGCCCTTCCCCTACCTCACGTTGAAGGTGGCCTTCTTCATGGTCCCGTTGGCGGTGCTGTTGTACATGCCCTTCATCACGGGCTGGGCATGGGCCGCGATCGCGGTGGTCTATTTCTACCTGAACAACGTGCGCTACAAGGGACCCTTCGGGTTGATGATGCATTGCAGCACGCACCGGGCCTTGTACAAGAAGGAGTACGACGCGTTGAACTACGTGATCCCCTGGGTGCTGGCGCCCTTCTTCGGCCAGAGCCCCGAGACCTATCGCGCCCACCACATCGGCATGCACCACACCGAGAACAACCAGGCGGAGGATGAGAGCAGCACGATGCCCTACCAACGCGACTCAGCGCGCGCCTTCCTGCACTACTACCTGCTCTTCCTGTTCACGGGTGTCTACACGCTGTCCGCCTACCTCTTCCGGAAGAAGCGCAACAAGTTGATGGTGGGTGCGATCCGCGGTGAACTGCTCTTCATCGCCTTCTGTGTGGCGATGAGCTTCGTGGACCTGCCTGCGACCCTGATGGTCTTCATCATCCCCTTCCTCATCTTCCGGCTGGTGGCGATGGCGGGCAACTGGGTACAGCACACCTTTATCTGTCCCGATGATCCTGGGAACCATTTCAAGAACAGCATCACCTGCATCAACGTGCCCTTCAACCAGCGCTGCTGGAACGATGGTTACCACATCAGTCATCACATCGACCCGACCATGCATTGGACGGAGCATCCGGTCTACTTCCGCGCGCACCTGGCTGAGTTCGCTCGGAACGAAGCGGTCGTCTTCGCAGGTTTGAACTACATGGACGTGTTCTTCAAGTTGATGAAGAAGCGATACGACCTTCTGGCCGAACACTTCGTGGACATCGATGGCCGGTACAAGAGCGATGCGGAGGTGATCGCCTTCCTGAAGAAGCGCACCGCTCCCATACCGGCATACTTGCCTGGCGAAATGGATCCGGCGGTCGCGGCCTGAAACGACCAACGCGGGCCTCGACCCGCGCTGTTCGCCTATAGGGCTCCGTCTATTTCACCTCCTCGTATCCGAAGAGCTCCGACTTGCTCACCTCGCGCACCGGCCCGAGCTTCTCGAGCACGGAGAGGTCCATGGCGCTCTTCTTCCCGATGATGAGGAAGGTGTAGTTGCGGCCCTTCACCTCCTTGTCGAAGAAGGCCTTCATGGCAGCCATGTCGATGTCGGGGATGTGTTCGTAGTTGAACTTCCGCATGTCGTGATCGAGGCCACGGCGCTGGGCGGCATCCCAGCTCCAATAGATGTTCTCCTTGGTCACCCGTGTGCTCGCGATCACCTTCAGCGCACTGCCCTTCGCTCCTTCGAACTGCGTATCGGCCTCCGGCATCTCGTTCATCAGTTGGAGCATGGCGGCCACGGCGTCGTTCAGCTTGTCGGCCTGGGTGCCGATGAAGGCGCGCACATAATGGGCCTCGTCCTTGTTCTGCGGGGTGCTGTAGCTGGCATTGGCCCCATAGGCCAGCGCCTTCGCCTCGCGGATCTCCTGGAACACGATGCTGCTGAGGCCGCTGCCGAAATATTCGTTGAAGAGGCCCGCGTAGGGCACCTTCTCCATATCGAAGTTGCCGGCCTTGCTCATCAGGAGCATCTCGGTCTGCACCATGTCATGGTCCACGAAGAGCACGGTATTGCTGGTGGTGGGCTGCTCCACATAGGTACGTGGCGCCGGGACCTCCTTCAGTTTCGCGGGCACCTTGTGCTTCGCGTTGATCAGGGTGGCCAAGGCCTTCGGCTCCATCTTGCCATAGTACACCACCCGGTGCTTGTAGCCGGTGAGGCCCTTGATGCGGTCAACGAGCGCCTTGCTGGTGAGCGCGTTCAATTCCGCATCGGACAGCACATCATTGAAAGGTGACCGCTCCCCATAGCGCGCCATGTTGGCCAGGCCCTGGTAAAGCACCACGCTCTTCTCCTTCATGCGGTCCTGGCGGGTCTTGCGGATGTCGGCCACCAGACCCTTCAACGCCACCTCGTTGGGTTGCGCATCGGCCAGGAGCTTCTCCAACAGGTCAAGACCGGCCGGCAGGTTCTTCTCCAGTCCGCTGAGGGTCACATAACAGCGGTCATCGGTGGTGGTGGCGTTGAGCGAGAGGCCCAGCTTGAAGAGTTCCTTCTTGAAGTCGGCCGGGCTGAGCTTCGAGGTGCCGAGGTATTCGAGCAGGTTCGTGGCCACCTCCAACTCACGGTCGTGCTTGGTGCCCATGTCCACGATGTAGCGCAGGCTGAAGAGGTCGTTGGTCGGATTCACCACACTGGCCAGTTCGAGACCGTTCTTCAGCGGCGTACGCTGGATCGCGGTGGCATAGTCCACGAACTCGGGTTCCATGGTCGCGGTAGGCATCTTGTCCCACTCGATGCGCCAGGCACTGCTTCCTTCCCGTTTGATGTCGATCGGCGTGATCTTCGGCTTCTCCACCTGATACACCTCGGTCTTCGGGCCGTTGCGTTTGAACACGCACACGAAGTTGTCGTTGAGCTTCGCGTTGGCGAAGGCCACCACCTCGGCCTTGGTGATGCGCGCCATGCGGTCGTAGAGGTCCACCTCCTCGCTCCAGCGTTTCTTCAGGATGAAGGCATCGGTCATGGCCGAGGCGCTGCTGCGGTTGTTCTCGCCCCAGGTGCGCATGCGGCGCTGGCGGTAGTCGTTCACCACGGCCTCGATCGACCAATCATCGAAGCTGCCGGCGCGCAAGGCGGCGATTTCGCCGAGCAGGAGGTCGCGCACCTGTTCCAGCGACTGACCTTCCTTCGGCTCGCCGTTCACCTGCAGCGATGAGTAGTCGCCGGACACACCGGCGTAGACACCGGCATTGAGCACGCGCTGCGTCTGCAAGAGGTCGAGATCGATGAGGCCCGCACGCCCGTTCGAGAGCAGCCCTGAGATCAGCTGGAGCATGATGGGATCATCGCTGTGGTAGCCATCGAAGCGCCAGGCCAGGTCCACCCATTCCGACTCGGGTCCGGAGACCTCCGCCACTACCGGTGTGGTCAGCGGGCTCTCCTTCTCGAAAGTGAATTCGGGCACATACCCCTTCTCCCATCCGCCGAAGTACTTGTCCACCATGGCGATGGTCTTGTCGAAGTCGATGTCGCCCGCGAGGATCACCGCCATGTTGTTCGGTACGTAATAGGTGTCGAAGAAGTCGTGGATCTTCACCATGCTCGGGTTCTTCAGGTGCTCGCCCGTACCGAGGGTCGTCTGCGTCCCATAAGGATGGTGCGGATAGAGCAGTTCGTTCAACTTCTTGTAGGCGGCGCGTCCGTCGTTGTCCTGCGAGCGGTTGAACTCCTCGTACACGGTCTCCAACTCGGTGTGGAAGAGGCGCAGGACACATTCGTGCATGCGCTCGCTCTCGATGGCCATCCAGCGCTCCAGTTCATCACTGGGGATGTCGTTGATGTACACGGTGCGCTCGGTGCTGGTGTACGCGTTGGTACCGCGCGCGCCGAGGCTCTTGATCATCTTGTCGTACTCGTTCGGCACGCTGAAGCCGGCGGCCACGGTGCTCAGGCTGTCGATGCGGCGGTAGATGCGGTCGCGTTCCGCGGGATCGGTGGTCTTGCGGCGCTCCTCGTAGGCATCGCTGATCTGCTTGAGCACGGCGCTCTCCGCCGCCCAGTCCTTGGTGCCGATGCGGCTGGTGCCCTTGAAGAGCATATGCTCCAGGTAATGGGCCAGGCCGGTGGCGTCGGACGGATCGTTCTTGCTGCCCGCGCGCACCGCGATGTTGGTCTGGATGCGCGGCGCATCGGTGTTGCGGCTCAGCCACACCTGCAGCCCGTTGTCCAGGGTGTAGATCCGGGCCTGGAGCGGGTCGCCGGGGATCGAGGTGAAGGAGTAGGTCTTCTGGGCTTGTGCGGCCACGGCGCCGATCACGGCGACCGTACCAAGGACGAGGGTACGCATGGGTTGGATCAGGAGGGTGACGAAGATCCGGAATTCGGGGATCCGTCCGACCCGGGCTCCAATGATGAGCGCAACCCATGAATAAGAACCACGGATGAACACGGATGGACACGGATCAGCCGTCTTCAACCGTGAATGGACACGGATGAACGGGAATGAATGCGAACCAGGGTGTTCGCAACGAGAAAGCACGCGGATGCACATAGCAACTTGAACCATGTGCCACCATGAGCGCACGCTCGACGAGGTGGCCCTTACCTACCCGTGCATCGTAGGCGCCTTGCCATACCGGGCCACCACCTCGGCCTCGTAGGCCAGGAAGGCTTTCCAACGCGCATCCACGTCGACCCGGCCGCCGTAGCGCCGCGCGAAACCGATGAAGGTGGTGTAGTGCCCGGCCTCGCTCACCATGAGCTCGCGGTAGAATTCGCGCAGCTCGGGATCCTCCGCCTCTTCCGTGAGCACCTTGAAACGTTCGCAGCTGCGCGCCTCGATCATGGCGCTGAAGAGCAGGCGGTCCACCAGGCGTTCCTCGCGGGAACCGTCCTTGCGCACGAACTGCATCAGCTCGTTCACGTAATCGTCCTTGCGTTCCGGGCCGAGCACCCAGCCGCGTGCGTGGATCCGTTCCACCACCTGCCCGAAGTGGTCGAGCTCCTCCTGCGCGATGCGCGTTAGCTCTGTCACGAGCTCGCTCAGCTCGGGATGGCGCACGATCATGCTGATGGCGTTGCTGGCGGCCTTCTGTTCGCACCAGGCGTGGTCGGTGAGCAGTGCGGGGAGGTCCTGGTGGACGAGTTCCGCCCAACGCGGGTCGGTGGGGAGCTGGAGACCGAGCATGGGGCAAAGATGCGGAAGTGCGAACGCCCGGCCCTTGCTGACCGAACGGGTGGCATACCTATTTTGGACCGATGCGAACCGTTGTTCTCGGGTGTGTGATCACCCTCATGGGTCCGGTCCTCCGTGGCCAGGACCCGGCGGAGATCCAGGCGATGCTTCCGGAGGTGGTCCAGTGTCGTGCCGACTGGGAACGCGGTGATACCACCTGGCTGGAGGTCACACGGACGAAGCTGACCTACAACGCGGAGAAGCTGACATCCAAAGCGGAATACGCGATGCAGCTCAAGATCATCGTGGATGACAGCACTGAAGCCGGTTACCGGTTGAAGTGGCAGCGCTTCGCCGAATTACCGGAGGTCGAGGCCACGGAATTGCCTGCCGAGTACCGCGATGCCTACGACAAGATCAAGGCGCTCGACATCCATCTCTTGACGGACACCAATGGCACCCTGCTGGAGATCCTCGACCGGGAGGCCGTCATCGATCGGTGGATCGAGCTGATGCGCTCCTTCCTGCCGATGTACATCGTCCAGCTCGAGGAGGCTGAACGCGCGAGGTTCCAAGCGATGGAGGCGAACATCTGGCAGTTCCGGGAACTCCTCTCGAAGGAGATGCTCGAGGAGATCCAGCTCTACTTCAGCCCGTACGGTCTTTACCTGAACACGCAAAGACCCTACACCACGGACATCAAGATCCCGAACGTGATCACCAGCGGCGAATTCCCGGCCAAGGGCACCTACGCCATCGCCATCGACAACGAATACTCGTATCGCATCAATGTCGACGTGGTGGTGGACAGCGTCGCTTTCCGCAAGGAGATCATCAAGGCGATCCGGTCCATCGGAAAGAAGGTGGAGGGTTCGGAGAAGACGCGCAAGCGGGATATCCCATGGATGAACATGTCGACCTCGATGTATTTCATCCTTGATACCGACCGGAGCTGGGTGCAGGAAATGCGTTACGGCTGCGTGGTGCAGAGCGACGGTGCGCGCATCGACCAATCCATCTACATCACCTCCGCGGTGACCGCGAACGAGCCGAACACGATCATGAAGTGGGATGCCATCATCGATGCGGCACCGAACGACCCGGCCGGCTATGTCGAACGAGCGAAGCTGCTGGCAGGCAACGGGGATCACCGGGCG
>JAGQVR010000588.1 GCA_020437875.1 Flavobacteriales bacterium | reverse complement strand
GAGTTTCGCCAGATCCGCCAGCCATGTGGTGACGAGGCCCTCTTCCTCCGCGCCGACCCAGCCGTTGCGGATGAGGCATTCGTAGCAGCTTTCCAGCAGCTTCGGAATGGAAGTTTCGCCGCCGAAGTCGAGTCCGACGAGCGCCTCGCGGATCGCATGGTTGTGCTGGTAGCCCGGGACCTCGTCGAGGAAATCGCGGTGCAGGCAGTGGTCGTTGCGTTCCTGCCAGACGGTGCACTCGTGGAAGAGAACGGGAAAACCGAGGTGGTGGAGGATCCGCTGGGCGACGAAGCTTCGCCAGATGTCCGTCATCCGGAAACTGCAATGCGCGGGAAGATAGAGCAACGGAAAGACCTTCTCGAAGAAGGTGGTGTTCTGGCTGTTGAAGGGGCACCAAGCGCCGTTCGTCAAAGCCACCGCCTCGACGCCGGACTGAAAGGTGAAGGGCAGGGGGAACAACATCCGGTAGACCGCGTCGACGTCCGGGTTGTCATCGGCGAGGCCTTGTTGGACCGGGCACTCGATGGTGG
>JAGQVR010000587.1 GCA_020437875.1 Flavobacteriales bacterium | reverse complement strand
CGATCGTCTGATCCTGGAAGTCTTCAAACGCCTGCAGGATATACGGGAGGAAGTTTTCGTCTCGATCCACGCCGTCAGGGATGTCGCGGCGTTTGGCTCCGAGACTCTTTTGACGCAGCAACCAGGCTTCCGAGGCGTCGATCAACAACACCTGCCCCGCACGCTTTTTCGGCTTATTGTTGCTGAGCACCCAGATGTAGGTGCTGATACCGGTGTTGTAGAACAACTGTTGCGGTAGCGCGATTAACGCTTCGAGGTAGTCGTTTTCGAGTATCCAGCGACGTATCTCGCTTTCTCCCGATTTGGCATCGCCGGTAAACAGCGGCGAGCCGTTCATGATGATGCTGACGCGGCTGGTCCCTTCGTTCGGATCGTGCATCCGGCCGAGCATGTGCTGCAGGAACAAGAGCTGACCGTCGCTGATGCGCGGGAGTCCTGCTTCGAAACGGTTCTTGCTGGCTCGGGCAGCTTCTTTGCGGACGGCGTCTTGGTCGAGATTCCAGTCTTTTCCGTAGGGAGGATTAGCGAGGA
>JAGQVR010000586.1 GCA_020437875.1 Flavobacteriales bacterium | reverse complement strand
CCAGCGGGAACAATGCGACGCAGAACGTGAGAGCGACGATGCGCATGGAGCAAACGGGCCACAAGGGTGGCATTCACCCGGGGCACCGCCGAAGGTAGACCCGCCTGTACCGGTGCCCCGCCCCTGTTGCCGTGCACTTTCACACAGCACGCTGTTAAGGTCACACGCGTGCGTGCACCAAGGCTTCCGGTCGAAAGGTCGTTGGATCGTTCGATCCGACGATAGTAGCCCCACCAGGAGTCGAACCTGGATCTAGAGTTTAGGAAACTCCTATTCTATCCATTGAACTATGGGGCCGCGGGGAAGCGGCGCCAAAAGTAGCCACTGCGTGGGACCCGCTCACAGGTGACAATCCACAGCGGATCATTGGAACCTTGCACGTTCATCCACGTTTGAGCAGGTTCATTGATATGATCTTAGCACACGGTCCCGTTCGCTACGGTCGGGATCGATGTTGCATCACGCACATGAGCGATACCTCCGCACCTCCGACCTCTGCGAGGACAGCCGTTCTTTTCCTGACCTTCAACCG
>JAGQVR010000585.1 GCA_020437875.1 Flavobacteriales bacterium | reverse complement strand
CCGGCGGGTCCGGTTCGCGGACGGATCCGGCGTGGGCTACCGGCGCCTCGTCCTGGCGCCGGGGTCGTCCTACGACTACTTCGGCCGCGACGCCTGGGCCGAACTCGCCCCCGGGCTGAAGACGATCGACGATGCCCGCGCCATCCGCAGCCGCGTGCTCCTCAACTTCGAGCGGGCCGAGGCGATCGCGGATCCCGCGGAGCAGGCCCGCCTCATGACCATCGTGGTCGTCGGCGGCGGGCCGACCGGCGTGGAGATGGCCGGCGCGCTCGCCGAACTCACGCGCTGGACCCTCGCCCGCGACTTCCGGCGGATCGACCCCGCCAGGGCCCGGATCGTGCTGGTCGAGGCCGGCCCCCGGCTTCTCGGCGCCTTCCCGGAACATCTCGGCGCCTATGCCGCCCGTCGCCTTGCCGGCCTCGGCGTCACGGTCGTCACCGGCCGGCGCGTCGAGGACGGCCGCGCCGACGGCATCGTCGTCGGCGGCGAGCGCATTCCCGCGGGGGCGATCGTCTGGGGCGCGGGAACGAAGG
>JAGQVR010000584.1 GCA_020437875.1 Flavobacteriales bacterium | reverse complement strand
TCCATCAACACCACGGTGCTGCACCGCGTACCGTAGCCGGGAGCATCGATGAAGATCGAGGAGACGGCCCGCTCCATGTCGGTCGGCAGGCCCGTTTCGGGAAGGCGCTCGTCCGGAGCAGGCCGGTCGTGCGCGAGCAGGGTGAAGAGCCCATCCACCAGTTCATCCCCTTCGGTCCCCATCAGTCCGTGCAGCATGGCCGTGGCGCGTTCCACCTTGGGCCAGGGCGTGTTCAGGAAGGCGTTGCTCAGGCCATGAATGCCTGGTGACAAGGGGATGCTGTGCGGTTGCACATTGTTGTGGTAGTGCAGGTCGTCCACAATCCCGTGCAACAGGTTGAAGCCCTCGTATCGCGAGGTGTCCTCGCCATCCAATTCGTCGTCCAGGGCCTTGCGCACGAGCACCCCTCGGGAAGGTCCTGGGTTGGCCGGTCGATGAAGGTCGCGGTGGTTCGTCAACGCTGCGAAACGCCCGGTGCGGGTGACCCCCAACCACGTACCACCGGCCTTCCGGTCACGTCCGGCCAGGATGTGC
>JAGQVR010000583.1 GCA_020437875.1 Flavobacteriales bacterium | reverse complement strand
CAAGGGCCACAACGCCGACGAGAACCAGGTGTCAAGAACATCGGGGTCTTGTTTCCATCCTGCGTCCTCAATCGCTTTGATGGCTTCGAAGTCGTCTTCGTCACGAATACAAATGAATGTGCGATCACCGAATAGCTGGCCAGACATCCGGCCATCTTGAAGGAAGGGATGCAGTTTGCTGTCTTCATTGCCAATGCTTCCTTCAGGATTTTGGAAGCTATGCCAAACCGGTATCCGGTGCCCCCACCACAACTGGCGGCTGATGCACCAGTCCCGCAGATTGTCGTGCCAGGTCTCGTAGGTCTTCGCGTACCGCGCGGGATAGAAGCGAAGCCCGCCGTCGCCCTCCACGCCCTTCTGCGCCTTGTGCGTGTCCGTCGTCCGCTGATCGCTCGCCAGCGCCCGCTGCGCAAACCCGCGCAGCCGGTCGTCCGTCACCTTCACATACCACTGGTCGCTCAGATACGGCTCGATCGCCACATGCGAGCGGTACGAGTGCCCCACCGAGTGCCGGTGCGGCCTGACCTCCTCCACC
>JAGQVR010000582.1 GCA_020437875.1 Flavobacteriales bacterium | reverse complement strand
GTGGTCACTTCGCCCTGCAGGCTGCCCGAGGTGGCGCTCAGCACCCGGGCCTCGATGTAGTCGCCGGGCATCAGCTCGCGGCCCTCGAAGTGCCGGGCCACGATCACCACGGCGTTCTGGCCGTTGCGGCCGAAAAGGTGCTCCTCGCTGCGCTTGCTCACGCCCTCGAGCAACACCTCCTGCACCTTCCCGACGTGCTGGCGGTTGCGCTCCAGTCCATGCGCCATCTGCCGGTCGATGATCTCCTGCAGCCGCCGGCCCTTCACGTCCTCCGCCACATCGTCGGCGTACTTCCGGGCGGCCAGGGTGCGGGGGCGTTCGCTGTACTTGAACATGTAGGCCATGTCGTAGCGGACCTCGTCCATCAGGCTCAGCGTGTCGGCATGGTCTTCCTCCGTTTCCCCGCAGAACCCGGCGATCAGGTCGGTGCTGATGGCCGCCCCGGGCAGGATGCGGCGGATGGCGGCGATGCGGTCCAGGTACCAGGCGCGGTCGTAGCCGCGGTTCATGCGCTGCAGCACGCTGCTGCTGCCGCT
>JAGQVR010000581.1 GCA_020437875.1 Flavobacteriales bacterium | reverse complement strand
GCGAAATGGTTCAGTGAACTGGGGCTGATCCGGTACCGGCTGTGGGTTGAGCTGGAGTACTTCACCTTCCTGTGCGAAGTGCCGCTTCCCGAGCTGCAGGGTACCGATACGGCCAGGCTGGCCCCCGTCCGAGACCGGCTCCGGGACCTGGGCACGGGCGATGCGCAGCGTGTGAAGGCCATCGAAGAGGTGACCAACCACGATGTGAAAGCGGTGGAGTACTTCCTGAAGGAGCTGCTGGAGGATGCCGGCCTGGGTTCCGCCAAGGAGTTCGTGCACTTCGGGCTCACCTCGCAGGACGTGAACAACACGGCCCTGCCGCTGCTGATCAAGGACTTCGTGCAGGAGGCCTACCAACCCGCGTTGATCGGACTGCGCGACCGTTTGCACGGGCTGGCGCTGGAATGGGCGAAGGTCCCGATGCTTGCCCGGACGCACGGCCAACCCGCCAGCCCCACCCGGTTGGGCAAGGAACTGCAGGTGTTCGTTGAGCGCCTTGACAGGCAGTTGAAGTCCCTACGGGCGGTCCCCTTCAGCGGGAAATT
>JAGQVR010000580.1 GCA_020437875.1 Flavobacteriales bacterium | reverse complement strand
GTGCGGCTGATGGAGCCCTTGCGTTCTGGTCCTTCACCTCGGATGGCAAGCGATCGAACGGTGTGCGATCTAGCGCGCCGGACATCCATCCCGACGCGCTGTGCTTCGAAGCGGAGATGCCGGCCGGTGTGGCCTGCCAGGTCTACTGGCCCAATGAGCTGGGCGGCTTCGACTGGGTGGTGGAATCGAAGACGAAGAAGGGATGGAACCGCTTCGTGCTGCACCGGTATGCGGCGGTGGAGGAGGAGTGAGGGTGCTACCGATCCGGTCCATGTTGGATCCTGGATCCGAACCACGGATGGACACGGATGCACACGGATGAGTGTGCGGTCCAGATGGTCCAATGTGTTGGTCAGTGGCTGCTTTCCCTACAGAACACCATGAGGGGTGATCGCAAGAGTGGATAGCGCTGGTCCTCGCGTGAGAGAAGTGCATACGTGTGGCCGGCTCACCTCATCCGCCTGCCCGCCCACCATTCCACCGCGCCCAATGTGGCGATGAGCCCCTGCAACCAGAAGCGATCGGTGAGCAGGAGTTGCACGCCG
>JAGQVR010000579.1 GCA_020437875.1 Flavobacteriales bacterium | reverse complement strand
AATTGGATCAGAAAAGCGACTCTTCTAGTTATCATTATACAAATGTTTTGGTTTCTTGTCTTCTGCAAGGTAATAATATAGACCCTGATTTCTACCAGTGTGCTGACACATCCGCCTCCATGCATTTCGCAGGTAAACTGCCAGGCAGGGCAATCGCATCAAGATCCACTCCTCATTCCATTCCCACGCCCCATTATTTTGCAGTTTGGGGCAACTCGTGGCTAAACAACAGATCGTGTGTTAGCCGCACTATCCCCGCTGCCTCCATACTCGGCTGAAAATCCGCCGGTTGTAAGGCCGAATTACGCCGGAGTATGTGTTAGCCCTAGTCTGCCAAGAGGGTGCGCACTATGGAGCATCGCTTGTTTGGTCGCAGTGGATGAGCGTCTCTCCCAAAGATAGTTCAGAGAGCCCATTCCTCACCACCCCACCCCAAACAACCTCTGCGCATCCACGGCCAGCGGATCCCCGTACTCCATGCGAACACCGAATATGGTGCCGGTGTAGCCGCGCTCCTTCAGGTGTTCGCAGGCGGCGGTGTTGGT
>JAGQVR010000056.1 GCA_020437875.1 Flavobacteriales bacterium | reverse complement strand
TAAGGATGAAGAAGCTGAACGCCGACCTGGACAAACGGGTGGCCGCACGTACCGGTCAACTGCTTGAGGCCCTGGAGGATCTGGGATCGTTCTCGTACACCGTGGCGCACGACCTGCGTAGCCCATTGAAGAACATCGCCGCGCTGAGCGATCACCTGCGTGCAGCCGCCCAGGAATCACCGGCCGATTGTGTGGAGTTCGCCGACCGGATCAATAACGGCGCCCAGCGGATGCTGGAACTCGTGGACGACCTGCTGCGCTTCTCCCAGACCAATAAACGCGAGATCGACAAGCGACCGGTGCCACTGAAGGAACTGGTGGAGCAATGCGTGGCGGAGCAGGTGGCGGAAACACGCCTGGGTCAGGTCCTCGTCGGGATCGACCAGGAGGTCGTGATCCTTACGGATGCTCCGATGCTGAAGGTCGTGCTGCAGAACCTCCTATCCAACGCGCTCAAGTTCACCCGGACGCGTGAACATCCCGAGATCCGGATCACGCACGAACGGTCCGACGGCCGGGACCTGATCGTGGTGAAGGACAACGGTGTCGGCTTCGATCCCAAGCACAAGGAACAAGCCTTCGGGATATTCAAGCGACTGCACCAGGCCGAGCAGTTCGAAGGCTCCGGCGTGGGCCTGGCGATCGTACAGCGCATCGTGGCCAAGCATGGTGGCGAGGTCTGGGCGGAAAGCGCCGTGGACCAGGGCACCAGCATCCACATCGCCCTGCCCACCAGCGAGGAAGGCGCAGCCAAGGTCCCCTTCTTCAAAGTGGCCTGATGGAACCTTTCAGGCCCGGCGCCGTAGAACACGGGTGAATAGAACCGAACGACCATGAAGACCGCTCTCCTCCGCGCTTTGATCCCGGCCCTGATCCTCCCCTCGATGGCCAACGCACAAGGCAAGCTCGTGGACCGGCGCGACCAGGCCCAGGGCTGGTACGTACCCGTACACGGCCAGGTCCTTTCCGAAGGCAAGCGCACCGAAGGCTACAAGCTGTTCCTGTACAAGGACAATGTGGAACTGGGCATGCTCGAAAGCAACCGGAAGGGTCGCTTCGAGCTAGAACTGGATATCGATACCAAGTACACCGTGCGTATCACAAAGGACGGCTTCCAGGAGAAGCTGCTGGTCATCGACACCAGCCTGCCACAGGACCTGGTGAGCTATCCGGACTATGAATGCACGGTCAGTCTTCAGCGAACCGCTTCCGAGAACGTGGATCCGTTCTACACCGATTTCCCCTCGGCGATCATCCGCTACAACGAGGAACTCGGCGGCTTCTACCACAGCGAACATTACCTCTCACACATCCAAACGAAGCTGGCGGGCTATGCCCAGGCCACCTTCTGAGTCGAGGACCTTCTCCCCTGCCTTACAAACAACCATAACGAGGCGGAGAGAACAGCGAGGCGGGCCCGTAAGCCCGCCTCGATCTTTTCGGCTGGGACCTGTCAGTGCTGGTCGTAGTCGATGGTGACCTTCGCGCTGCGGGGATGTGACTGACAGGTGAGCACATAGCCATCGGCCACCTCATCATCCGTGAGCGCATAGTTCATGTCCATCTCCACCTTGCCCTCGATCACGCGGGCTTTGCAGGTGCAGCAGACAGCGCCCTTACAAGCATATGGCACGTCAAGGCCAGCCTCGAGCGCGGCATCCAGCACCGCATCACCGTTCGCCGGGATGTTCATTTTGTGCTCACGACCATCCATGATCACGGTCACCTCCGCGATCCCGCTGAAGTCGCCCGCATCGCCATGGGCATGGTCGGTGGTCTTCTTCGCATCGGTGGTCACCGGGGTGGTGAAGAGTTCGATGTGGATCCGCTTCTTGTCCACGCCCTGCTTCTCCAGGGCCTCGCTCACATTCACCATCATCTGCTCCGGGCCACAGATGAAGAACTCCTTGTCCAACGGGTCGCTCACGAATCGCTTCAGCAACTGTACCGCCTTCTCCTGCGTGATCCGTCCGTTGAAGAGCATGTCCTCATCCACCCCCTTCGACAGGATGTGATGGACGGATAGCCGGTCGCCGTGCTGGGACTTCAATTCATCCAGCCGGCTCCGGAAGATGATCCGGTCCTGGTCGGTGTTGCCGTAGAACAGGGTGAAGCGGCTCCTCGGCTCGGTGCGAAGAACGGTCTTCAGGATGCTGAGGATCGGTGTGATGCCACTGCCTGCGGCGAAGGCCACGAAATGCCGCTCCTTGGCGGGGTCCAACGCCGTGGTGAAGCTGCCCATGGGTGTCATCACCTCGATGCGCATGCCGGGCTTCAACTTGTCCACCAGTTGAGTGCTCGCCCGGCCTCCGGCCACCTTCTTGACGGCGATCCGCACTTCCTCCTTGTCCAGCGGGCTGCTGCAGATGCTGTAGCTGCGGCGGAGCTCCTCCCCGTTCACGGTGAGCTTAAGCGTCAGGTACTGCCCATGGACGAAGGCGAAATCGGCCTGCTCCGCGGCCGGGATGCGAAAACCCACCACGATGCACTCGGGGGTCTCCTGTTGTACGCTCGTTACTTCGAGGGAATGGAACCGGGCCATGCGATCGGTCATGTTCAAGGCGGGCAAAGCTAAGCGCCTCCGTGGGATCCCTTCCGGACGGGAACGGACTGATCCACATCACTCCCCGAACATGCCCGTACCGCTATCTTAGCCACCATTGAAAGCAGCCACGATGACGGATGTGATGAACCTTGAAGAGCGCTTCCAGGCCAAGATCGACGCCGAGCAGAAGATCGAACCGAAGGATTGGATGCCGGAGAAGTATCGCAAGACCCTGGTCCGCCAGATCAGCCAGCACGCGCACAGCGAAGTGGTGGGCATGCTCCCCGAAGGAAATTGGATCACCCGGGCGCCAAGCCTCCGGCGCAAGGCCATCCTGCTCGCGAAGGTGCAGGACGAGGCGGGCCACGGCCTCTACCTCTACAGCGCCTGCGAAACATTGGGTGTGACCCGCGAACAGACCATCGCCGACCTCAACAGCGGAAAGGCCAAGTACAGCAGCATCTTCAATTATCCCACCCTCACCTGGGCGGACATCGGTGCCGTGGGCTGGCTCGTGGACGGCGCGGCCATCATGAACCAGGTGATGCTCTGCCGCACCAGCTATGGTCCTTATGCGCGCGCCATGGTGCGGATCTGCAAGGAGGAGAGCTTCCACCAGCGCCAGGGCTACGAGATCATGAGCGTGCTGGCCAAGGGCACGCCGGAACAGAAGGAAATGGCGCAGGACGCACTGAACCGTTGGTGGTGGCCGAGCCTGATGATGTTCGGTCCGAGCGATGCCAACAGCCCGCACAGCGCCGAGAGCATGAAGTGGAAGATCAAGCGGCAGAGCAACGACGAACTGCGCCAGATCTTCATCGATCGCACCGTACAGCAGGCCGAGGTGATCGGGCTCTCGATCCCCGACCCCGCGCTGAAGTGGAATGAAGCCACCAAGCATTATGATTGGGGCGAGATCGACTGGACCGAGTTCTACAATGTGATCTCCGGGAACGGCCCCTGCAACAAGGAACGTCTTGCCGCCCGGAACAAGGCACACGATGAAGGTGCCTGGGTGCGTGAAGCAGCCCTGGCGCACGCGGCGAAGAAGGCCAAGAAGAAACAAGCAGCATGAGCGATAACAAGGACAACTGGCCTCTTTGGGAGGTCTTCATCCAGAGCAAGCGCGGCCTGGAACACAAGCATGTGGGCAGCCTCCATGCGGCTGATGCGCAGATGGCCATTGAGAACGCGCGCGACGTTTACACGCGGCGCCAGGAGGGCAACAGCATCTGGGTGGTCCCGGCCGGCGCCATCAGCAGCAGCCAGGCCGAGGATGCCGCGATGCTCTTCGACCCCGCCGACGACAAGACCTACCGGCACCCGACCTTCTACCAGGTACCGGAAGGCGCGAAGTACATCTAAGAACGGATCCAGTCTGGGCGGGAGATCTTCCGTCCCAACGTCATGACAGACAAAGAAGCCCTCTTCACCTACACGTTACGCCTCGGCGACGACCTCCTGATCCTGAGCCATCGCCTGAGCGAATGGTGTGGACACGGTCCGGTGCTGGAGGAGGATATCGCCCTGGCGAACCGCGCCTTGGACCACATCGGTGAGGCGCGCAACCTGTACGACCATGCCGTGCAATTGGAAGGCAAGGGCCGCACCCAGGACGACCTCGCCTACCTGCGGAAAGAGCGGGACTTCGTGAACACCCTCCTTTGCGAACAACCGAACGGCGACTACGCACATACGATCGTGCGATCCTTCCTCTTTGATGCCTACCACCTGCCCCTGGCGGAAGCGTTGACCAAGAGCAGTGATGCCACCATCGCCGCCATCGCCGCCAAGGCCGTGAAGGAAGCCCAATACCACCTCAAACACAGCAGCGACTGGCTGATCCGTTTCGGGGATGGCACCGAGGAGAGCCACCGCCGTGCCCAGGAAGCACTGGATGCGCTCTGGACGTACACCGGTGACCTGTTCACGCAGGACGAGGTACACAAGGCGATGGTGAAGGCGGGGATCGCCCCGGATCTGCAGACCATCAAGGCCGGTTTCGACGCCACGGTTGACAAGGTGCTGGACGAGGCCACCTTGAAGCGCCCGGCCGATGGCTACATGCAGAGCGGTGGGCGCGCTGGCAAACACAGCGAGCATCTGGGCTACATCCTTGCGGAGATGCAATACCTACAGCGGGCGTATCCGGGGGCGGAGTGGTGATCGTTGAACCGCAACGAGGCGACGCCGCGGCGGTTCCAACACGGAATTCCAGAACGTCGCGTTCTGGACATGTCGTCGTTCCATCGCGGTTGAACACATGACCTCCCAAGACCACATCCTCGACCTCCTCCAGAACGTGAAGGACCCGGAGATCCCGGTGATCAGCGTGCTGGAACTGGGGGTGGTGCGGCAGGTGGAGGTCGATGCCGATGGGAAGGTGGTGGTCACCATCACTCCCACCTACACCGGTTGCCCGGCGATGGACGTGATGGCCACGGACATCAAGAAGGAACTGGTGGAGCATGGCATCGCCTCTGTGGAAGTGAAGCAGGTGCTCTCCCCTGCCTGGACCACCGACTGGATCACCGACGACGGCAAGCGGAAGTTGAAGGAATACGGCATCGCCCCGCCGGAGAAGACCGGGGACATCCGTGCGTTGAAAGGTGAAGCTCCCATGGTGCCCTGTCCGCAGTGCGGCTCCACGAACACGGTGATGGTCTCGGTCTTCGGCAGCACGGCCTGCAAGGCGCTGTGGAAGTGCAAAGACTGCCTGGAGCCCTTCGATCAGTTCAAGTGTTTGTGATGGTGCACGATTGTGCAATCCAATGCTTTTGAACATCTTTCTTCATTAGATGAGGCAGCTGCTTCTGATCACACCGTTCCTGACAGTGGGCTTGATTCGTGCTCAGGATCGGCTGGTGTTCATCATCGACACCGTGATCACGCCCTTGGAGGAATTTACTGTAGGGGATCTGGGCCCAGACCCTTACTTCTCGCCCCCTATAGCGATGCTCGATAGTGACCATATCACCACCTTCGACCCAACGAGGAATACTGCACCGAACCTTCTATTACACGTAGCGAGAAGTGCGAGAGGAATGCGTCTTTCTCTTGACGATGCTGGTGGCGCCCTGATCGTCCGATGGCTCAATGACATAGAGCATGACACGATCAGGATAAACCGGCACAAGGTTTTCAACCGTTGCGTGCGGGACACCGTTGTGAACCGTGTGGACTACTACGCCGTTGTGGACACAGGGTTGGTCCCCCTCAAAACCAAGGAGAAACGATCACTCGGACCTAAACCGAAGTGCAGTAAGAGGCCGGAGCACATCTCGGTAACCATCAACGGCGCTTCTGTTGATGTGCCGATTAGTCTGGAACGGTCAAGGCTCGGTGGTGTCGTGACGACTTACCACGGATACAAACCGCGTGACTGCAACAGCAATGCACGAATTCCAAATGGGAAGTGCATCTATTTTCATGGCAGGGAAGACCGGATCGTATGGTACTACTCCGGGGAATTACTCCTCAAGTAGTTCCTTGTATGATCTTCGCCCCATGCCCTACACCAAGATCCTCTACACCGTCGCCGATGGCGTCGCCACCATCACCCTCAACCGTCCGGACAAGCTCAACAGCTTCGATCGGGAGATGTCCTTGGAGGTGATCGATGCCTTGGACGCCTGCCTGCTGGACAAGGAGGTGCGTGCCGTGCTGATCACCGGTGAGGGTCGGGCCTTCAGCGCGGGTCAGGACCTGGCCGAGGCGATCGCGCCGGAAACCCGGATCGAGGACATCCTCACCACGCAATACAACCCGATCGTCCGCCGGATCCGCAAGCTGCCCAAACCCGTGGTGGCGGCCGTGAACGGGGTGGCCGCCGGTGCCGGAGCCAACATCGCCTTCGCCTGCGACCTCACCCTGGCAGCGGAGAACGCCAGCTTCATCCAGAGCTTCATCAACATCGGCCTGATCCCGGACAGCGGCGGCACCTTCACCCTGCCTCGACTGGTCGGCATGCAGCAGGCCTTCGGACAGATGATCCTGGCGCCGAAGGTGAGCGCCACCGAGGCTGCCGCCAAGGGCATGATCTGGCGGTGCGTTCCGGACAGCGAATTGATGAACGAGGCCCATGCGCTCGTGGCCAAATTGGCACAGATGCCCACCAAGGCCATCGCCCTGACCAAGGAAGCCCTGAACCGGAGCGAGAACAACACGCTGGACGGGCAGTTGGACGTGGAGAACGAACTGCAGAGCCAGGCCGGCCGCAGCCACGATTACAAGGAGGGCGTGCAGGCCTTCCTCGAGAAGCGGAAGCCGGTGTACAAAGGAGAATGACGGAGACCCGTGAAATAAGCCGGGCGAAACTGGCGAACTTCGTCAGGCACACACTTGCACGAACGAACTCCTTCATCCGTTCGAATGAACCTGCTACTCATACGAACGAGTTCGAGTACGACGCGTTCGTCGAATACGCATCAATGCTTGCGGAGACGAAGAATTGGTGTATACAATATGCATCCCAGATAGATAGCACGAAAATTGGCGCCAGAGCTGAATCCATCCGAACCTTTCAAGTGGGACGCTATGTGTCCGAATGGCGAAGGAACCTTCTGAAGGACGTGCTTTTCAGGTTGATCTTCCCGATAGCCATCTTCTATCAAGTGCGTCTCTATTTTAGACATCGAGAGTTGCTTGATCTGTTGCGCTCCAACGCATCATCACTATCAAGCCTCGCATCATTGATCGACAACCCGGAACTGGAAAGTGCGTTGGACGCTCAAAATGACATCCGATCTTCGCCACATGGATAGCTCAATGAAGGTCGCAGTCATCGGCGCCGGCACCATGGGCAGCGGTATCGCACAGGTGGCCGCACAAGCCGGACACACCACCTACCTGTTCGACACGCGGAAGGAGGCCGTGGACAAGGCGGTCGCCGGGCTGACCAAGACCTTCGACAGGCTGGTGGAGAAGGGCAAGTTGAGCGCCGAAGAAGCGAAGGCGACCCTTGCACGGATCGTGCCTGCCACAGACCTGAAGGAACTCGCCGGTTGCGGGTTGGTGATCGAAGCCATCATCGAGGATCTCGGTGTGAAGAAGAGGCTCGTCGCTGAACTCGAGACCATCCTGCCACACGAGGCGGTGCTGGCCACCAACACCTCGTCGTTGAGCGTTACCGCGATCGCTGGCGCATGTGCGACCCCAGAGCGCGTGATCGGGCTGCACTTCTTCAATCCCGCCCCGCTCCTGCCCCTGGTGGAGGTGGTGCCGGGACTGGCGACCGATGGGACCCTGGCCACACGCATGGCGACCTTGATGCAGGCCTGGGGGAAAGCGCCGGTGGTCTGCAAGGACACACCCGGCTTCATCGTGAACCGTGTGGCACGACCCTTCTACGGGGAGGCGATCCGGATCTTCGAGGAGGGCATCGCCGACATGCCCACGATCGATGCGGCCATGAAGGGCGTCGGTTTCCGCATGGGTCCCTTCGAACTGATGGACCTGATCGGCAACGACATCAACTTCACGGTGACGCGGACGGTCTGGGAGGCGTTCTTCTACGACCCGCGGTACAAGCCGAGCTTCACCCAGCAACGCCAGGTGGAAAGCGGACGACTGGGCAGGAAGAGCGGTCGTGGTTACTACAGCTACGTTGATGGGGCATCCGAACCCGTCATACCGGTCGATCCAGCGTTGGCGGCCGCGATCGTCGAGCGGATCCTGGCCATGTTGATCAACGAAGCGGCGGATGCGCTCTTCTGGCAGGTGGCCTCCGCGGCGGATATCGATCGGGCGATGACCAAGGGCGTCAACTACCCGAAAGGGCTGCTGGCTTGGGCGGATGAACTGGGTGCGAAGCACTGGTTGAACGTGCTCCTGGTGCTTCAGGCCCGGTATGGTGAAGACCGGTACCGACCATCGCCCCTGCTCCTGGAGGCCACGTTGAAAGGTAATTCGTTGCGCTGAACCGGGGTTTCGTCGAAAATCGAGAATTACTTTCCATGGTAAGCATATTTGCTTTTCCTTTGCGACTCTAAACAACCCTTCAACCCAAGATGAGATCCCCCGTACTGCCCGTCATCGCATTCGCCGCCGTCGCATTCGTAGCCTGTGGCCCAAGCGAAGCCGAGATCAAGGCAGCGAAAGAGAAGCAGATGCAGGACAGCCTCGCGCAGGTCGCTGCAATGGAGAAAACCTATGCCGTTGATGTGGCTGGTAGCCAGGTGACCTGGACCGGCACCATGCTTGGTGTGAAGAGCCACCATGGCACCGTGAAACTGACCGAAGGCAAGTTCAGCGTGAAAGGCGGCATGCTCGGCGGTGGGACCTTCAGCGTGGATATGAAGAGCATCACCCCGCTCGACAGCAACTATGCCGCTGACGATGCCAAGCAAGGCACCCGCAGCATGCTCGTGGGTCACCTGAGCAGCGCCGACTTCTTCGCGGTGGACAGCTTCCCGACCGCGACCTTCGAGATCACCAGCGTGGATGGCAACACCGCCGTCGGCAACCTGACGGTTCGCGGCAAGACCAACGAGGAGAAGGTGACCGACATCGCGGTGACCGAAGAGAACGGAACGGCCAAGGCCACCGGCAAACTCTCCTTCGACCGTCAGAAGTACGGTGTGGCCTGGAAGGCGCCCATGAAGGACGTGGTCCTGAACAATGCGATCGAACTGTCCGTGGAACTCAGCGGCACCGCCAACTGAGATCCCTTTCGGTGAAAGTGGGGAAGCGCTCGCCATCGGCGGGCGCTTCTTCTTTCCGGGTCAACGCATCGCAGCGGTCAGCCATGCGTTGAACGGGCACATGGCCAGGTAATGGTCCATCAGTCGGTCCATCAACTTCGGGTCGGCCACCAATTTGGCCGGCAGCTCCGCTCCCACATAGAACTGTTTGTTGGCGATCAAGGGTTCCTTCTTCGCCGCCTCCTTGAACTCCACTGGCAGCACCTTGTTGGCATCGCCGAGCACCCCGTCGAACATGGCGGTGAAGGCCTTGTTCTCAATGGTCTTCCGGAATCCCTTCGGATCGCGCATGATCGCCGTGCGGATGCGCTCCAGCTGTTCCTTTTCCGGCTGGTAGGCTCCCCCGTAGAACTTCACACTTTCCGGCCCCAGTTCGAAGTAGATGCCCGGCGTCGCGTGGTCCTTACGACCGGCCGGTGAGATGATGGCCGACGTGTTCAGCTTATAGGGGGTCTTGTCCTTGCTGAAGCGGATGTCCCGGTTGATGCGGAAGATGGCCTCCTTCGGCTCGATACGAACAGTCTTGTCGTGCTTCCCGATCCGCTTGATCGCCTCGGCCACGAAGACTTCGAACGGCTTCTTCACACTCGCCTCATAGCGCTTCCGGTTCGCATCGAACCACTCCTTGTTGTTGTTCCTCGCGAGGTCCTTGAAGAAGGCGTTGAAGTCGTTGGTGAACCAGGCCATCGTGGGTAATTTGCCCGAAGATACCGGAGCGCCATGCCCAGCCGACCGAAGACCCCGGAACCCGAACTGTTCGCACCGCTGCATGTGGCGGTGGTGGAAAGCCCGATCGGGAAGTTGTGGGTGGAGAGCGATGGTGCGGTGATCACCCGACTTTCCTTCGATGCGTTGCATGTGCGACAGGCCAGACATCCATCGATCCTGACGGAAGCACAGCGCCAGCTCGAAGCCTATTTCCGGGGCCAACGGCAACAGTTCCATCTGCCTGTCCAACGGCTGGGGACACGATTCCAACAGCTCGTCCGGGGCATGCTGGAGGCGATACCATACGGTCAGTCGACCACCTATCAAGCGCTGGCGGACCGGATCGGTGGCAAGGCCATCGCTCGTACGGTGGGTAATGCCTGCGGGAGCAACCCGATCCCCATCATCGTGCCGTGCCATCGCGTGCTCTCCTCGGGCGGTCTGCTCACCGGCTACATCGGTGGCATCTGGCGCAAGAAGTGGCTGTTGGAACACGAAGGAGTACTGACACCGGACCTCTTCGGCGCAGGCTGAACGGTACTTTCGTGCACATGGATGATCAGAAGCGGGCCGAGCTCGTCGTTGCCCGGATGTACGACAATGACCCCTTCAGCATCTGGCTGGGGATCGAGCGCGTGGCGGTGGGTCCCGGTGCCTGCGTCCTGCGCATGACCGTGCGTTAGGAGATGCTGAACGGCTTCACGATCGCCCACGGAGGGATCACGTACTCGCTCGCCGACAGTTGCCTGGCCTTCGCCTCCAACTCACATGGGATCCAAGCCGTGTCCGTCGAGACGTCCATCAGCCACACCAAGCCTGTGAAGGAGGGCGATGAGCTCACGGCCATCTCGGAGGAGATGAACCTGAGCAACCGCATCGGGATCTACCACATCGAGGTCTCCAACCAGCGTGGAGAACGCGTGGCGCTATTCAAAGGAACAGTGTACCGTACGGGCAAACCGTGGGAGGTCTGAGGACCAGCCTCAGTTCCCGGCCATCATCTTCCGCGCTAGTTCGGCCCCGATCAGGCTCTCCAGCAGGCTTGTATTGTCCTTGCCGCCACCCCCTGTGGTGATGACCGTTGAAGGCAGGGTGAGCTGTTTGAGCTGCTCGGCCACGCCGATGGCGATCTCCTTCTCGAGCTGTGCGCGCTCCTGGGGAGTGAGACCCGCCGCCACGCGCTTGCTGTTCTCGTAGTAGGTGGCGTCCGCCTCCACCATCTTGCTCTTTGCCTTGAACTGTTCCACCTCGTATCGCTTCTTCTCGGCGATGAGGTCCTGCTCGGCCACCTTGGCGCGGGTCTCCGCCTCGATGGTCTGCTGGATCTGCTCTTTCTCCAGTCGTGCCCGTTCAGCGGCCTTGTCCGATTCCCCCTTGGCCACCTCCTTCTTGGCGCGGTAGAATTCCTTCTCGGCCTCCTGCTTCTCCAACTGCGTCTGTGCCACCTGCTCCTTCTGCAGCTGGAGGCGCTCATCGAAGGAGCTCTCCCAGTCGATGCCCGTCACCTGTGCCTGGTAGATCCGTACGCCGTATTGCGCGAGCGTGTTGCTCTTGTTGTCGCGCAGGATCGTGCCCTGGCCGTCGCGCTTGATGCGGTAGCGCTTCTGCTTCGTGGCATTGCGCGGCTGGATGGCGCGCACGATCATGGTATCGCCGATCACCTCCGGCTCATCCTGTTCCTGGTAATACTCCTCAACGAGATAGGTCCCGTTCTCGAGCTGGTCCCGGAAGTAGCGGTCGAACTCCGAGGCCTGGCCGGAGATGTAGTCCTGGGCGTCCATCAATTTGCAGGTGTTCTTCAGCGCCGCGTCGATGTTGGGCATCACGCGACCGGATATCAGCTTCTGTTCGGAACGGTTGCGGTCCGCCATACGCAGGAACTGGTCCTCATCGTCGATGCTGACACCCACGACGACGGCCGTGGCGATATCCGCCTTGATCGCATCCGCGAACTCCCACTGGCTGGCCGTGCGGTTGTACGTCCCGAGGTCGTTCTTCAGCGATTCCTTGTCCTCCCCGTTCCGCTCGGGGATGATGTCCTTGATCGAGATCTCGTAGGACAGGGCGATGGTGCGCCCCCAATACTTCGTCTTCAGGCCCTGCGTCTTCACCATCTTATCGCCACCCCACGGATACTGCACCGCGTAGGCGGTACCCGCCTCGGCCCAGAAGAAGAAACCGTTGAGCATGATCACCAACACGCCGGCGAGGATCGGCCAGGTAGGCTTGAATGTGAGCGGGTTGTGGAAAGGCTTCGGCGCGGGACGCGAAGTACGTATGGCTTCTGCGATGTCCGCGTTCCGGTCCCGCTCGTACTTGCGCAGGGCGATCGCGGCAATGCCGAGCAGGATGAGCAGGACTCCGATGATGGTGAGCATGGGTGGGTGGTTTGGCGCCTTCGGGCGCAGCCCTGCAAAATACAGGGTCGGCCAATACCCACCAAGCCCCATGGAGAGGTTCCGGTGCAAGGGTCGTGGTACTTTCGCCGCATGAAGGCAGCCTACCTCGTCGACGCTATCAGGACACCCATCGGCAGTTTCACCGGTAGTCTCTCACCGGTCCGAGCCGACGACCTGGCGGCACACGTGATCAAGGCCCTGCTCGAAAGGCATCCCGGCCTGGACCCGGCTGCTGTTGATGATGTGATCCTGGGCTGTGCCAACCAAGCCGGTGAGGACAACCGGAACGTGGCGCGCATGGCCTTGCTCCTGGCAGGCATGCCTGTGACCGTTCCCGGCGAGACCGTGAACCGCCTCTGTGCCTCCGGCATGAGCGCCGTGGTGCAGGCCGGCCGGGCCATCGCTGCGGACAATGGCGACCTGTTCATCGCCGGTGGCGTGGAGCACATGACCCGTGGCCCGTGGGTGATGAACAAGACCAGCACGCCGTACGGCCGCGACGCCCAACTCTTCGACAGCAGCTTCGGCTGGCGCTTCGTGAACCCGCGCATGGAGGAGAAGTACGGCACCGATGGCATGGGCCAGACCGCCGAGAACCTGCTGGAGGAACGGGCCATCAGCCGGGAGGACCAGGACCGCTTCGCCCTGTGGAGCCAGCAGAAGGC
>JAGQVR010000578.1 GCA_020437875.1 Flavobacteriales bacterium | reverse complement strand
CTGCTCGTACTCCTGCCTTACCCAGAAGCCCTGCACGAAGTTCAGGTTGGCCCCCTCGGCGATGCCGGCCTCGGCCTTGCGCACGGCGTAGGTGGTGTCGTTGATCCAGATCTCTCCCTGGAAGGCCAGCTCCTGCACGCGCTTGGGCCGGAACTCGAGCTTGTAGCACTCCTCCTTGCCGATGAAGGCGCTGTCGGTGAGGTAGTAGTCGTACCAGGCCTTGCCCCCGTCGGCAATGGGACTGATGAAGTTCTTGCCGAAGATGACCAGGAAGTTGTCGTAGATGTTGACGTTCTGGTACATGTCGCCCATGAACTGGCTCACGCTCTCGTTCTCGATGCCGCTCACCTTGGTGCCGCGGATCAGTTCGCGCTTGGACTGGGGCTTCTGCCGGTAGTAGACCTCCGAGAGGGTCTCCGTCATGAAGATGGGCAGGTAGGGCTTGGCGTCCGTGCTGTCGATGTTGTCGAAGATGAACGCGAAGGGCTTGAAGAGCTTCTTCTGGGTGAAGTCCTCGGTGATGTTGTTCAGGTCGAACTCGATCTTGT
>JAGQVR010000577.1 GCA_020437875.1 Flavobacteriales bacterium | reverse complement strand
CCTGGTGGGCGAGGCCCACTACCGTTCCGGTGAATACGCCGAGGCGTTGCCCTACCTGCAGCAGTCTGCCCAGCGGATCGGCGGGGTGGAGCGCAACGACCGGTACATGCTGGGCTATGCGCACTACCGCAGCGGAGGGTACAAGGAGGCCATCGACCAGTTCAACCTGGTGGCGAACGAGGACGACAGCCTCGGGCAGGTGGCCACCTACCACATGGCCGACGCCTACCTGAAGCTGAACGAGAAGAACTACGCGCGCAACGCCTTCAAGCGGGCCTATGCCATGGGCATTGACCCCAAGGTGACGGAGGACGCGCTCTTCAACTACGCCAAGCTCAGCTACGAGCTCTCCTTCGACCCGTACCACGAGGCCATCATGGCCCTGCGGAACTACCTGAAGGAGTATCCCGACTCGCCCAGGCACGACGAGGCCTACGAGTTCCTGCTGAACGTGTACCTGAAGACGCGCAACTACGAGGACGCGCTGGAGGCCCTGGACCAGGTGCGCAACAAGGACCTGCGCCTGCAGGAGGCCTACCAGAAGCTGGCCTT
>JAGQVR010000576.1 GCA_020437875.1 Flavobacteriales bacterium | reverse complement strand
CCTTCGCCGGCTCGACCGAGGGATGACCGTAGGTGCCGAGCACCTCGTCGCCCACCTCGATCTCCTCGATCGGCGTGGTACCGCTCGGGGTGCGCACGAGGGTTCCCGGAGGGAGGCACTGGTCGCTGTCACCCACCACGCACACGTTGCGGTGCTCGGCGGCGAGCAGCAGCACCAGCTCGTTCTGGACGGCGTTGGTGTCCTGGTACTCGTCGACGAGGACGTGGCGGAACCGGCGCTGGTAGTGGGCCAGCACATCGGGGTGCTTCTGGAACAGCTCGACGGTGACCCCGAGCAGGTCGTCGAAGTCCATGGCGCCGGCCTTGAGCAGGCGGGCCTGGTACTCGCGGTAGACGTCGGCGATCTTGCGCTCGAAGATCATCGACGCCCGCTCGGCGTACTCCGTGACGCCGACGCCCTCGTTCTTGGTCGACGAGATGGTGGCGTGCACCGACCGGGGCGGGAACTTCTTGGGGTCGAGGTTGAGGTCCCGGATGACGTAGCCGACGAGGCGCTGGGCGTCGGACTGGTCGTAGATGGTGAAGCTCGACGGGTAGCCGAG
>JAGQVR010000575.1 GCA_020437875.1 Flavobacteriales bacterium | reverse complement strand
CCCGGCGTGGCCAGGCGTTCAGGGACCTGCGATGGGGCGGGGCAGGTCCCGGGGGAGTTCGGACGGCCGGGAAGGCGTTCCCTGGCTGGTACACAAGCGCTGCATCAAGGTCCCGGAGGAACACCCGGCCCGGCCGTCGCTCACAAAGGGAAGGCATGCGCGTTTCCCGTACGTGACGGCAGTCTTCAGCTTGTGGGAAGGGGAGGTTAACGATCCATGCCGTCCGATCGCCCGATCTTCGCGCCATGCTCGGCCTGAAGCTCCCGACCGATCCCCGCTGGGTGCGCCTGGTGGAGGGCGACCTGCAGGAGGTGCTCACCGACCACGCCTGGTGCGAACAGAAGGCGGCCAGCAACGCCATCTCGCTGATCGTGAAACATCCGGAGCTCACCGACCTGGTGGAGGAGCTCACGCGCATCGCCCAGGAGGAGATGGCCCATTTCGGGCAGGTGCTGGAGAAGATCCGCGCCCGTGGCTTCACCCTGGGGCCCGAGCGCCGGGACCACTACGTGAACGACATCCTGCAGTTCGTGCGCAAGGACGGCACCCGCGAGGAACGCCTG
>JAGQVR010000574.1 GCA_020437875.1 Flavobacteriales bacterium | reverse complement strand
ATCATCTTCATGATGGTCAAGCAGATGAACCGCCTGAAGAAGGAAGAGCCGGCGCCGCCGCCTGCCGCGCCGCCTGAAGAGGTTCAGTTGCTGCGCGAGATCCGCGACAGCCTGAAACGCTGACAGCTTGCGCCGCCCCAGGGCGGCTCACGCGAAGAAGCCTCTGGCCCCGGCCAGGGGCTTTTTCATTGGTGGCGGCGTGAGTCGGCCGCGCCAGTCAGGCGGCGGGCCATGCGCACGGCTGCCAGCAGGCTGGCAGCGTCGGCCCGGCCGGTGCCGGCGATGTCGAAGGCAGTGCCGTGGTCCGGGCTGGTGCGCACGAAGGGCAGGCCCAGGGTCACGTTCACGCCCTGCTCCACGCCCAGGTACTTCACGGGGATCAGGCCCTGGTCGTGGTACATGGCCACCACCACATCGAACTCGCCCGGGTGCGCCGGCGGCGCGTGGCGCGCGCGCATGAACACGGTGTCGGGCGCGAACGGGCCGTGGGCGTCGATGCCCTCCGCACGCGCCGCGGCCACGGCGGGGGCGATGTGCTCGATCTCCTCGCGCCCGAACAGGCCGCCC
>JAGQVR010000573.1 GCA_020437875.1 Flavobacteriales bacterium | reverse complement strand
CGTCATCGAGCTCATGGATGGCGACTGCGCCGACGTGCATGTGCCAGCCGGGGGTCTCGCCGTACCAAAACGCTGCGTCCACACCTGACATCCGCTTCACAATGCGCACCTTAGCCCAGTCGCCGCGAGTGTGGGAGACTTGTCTCTACACGCAAACAACCCGATCGTCACGACTCGGGTCGCCGTGAACCAACTCGTCCAAACCGCCGCTACGGATAGCTAGCTGCTACAGACACATAGAGAGTGAGCCGTGCCTGATCTGCCGCGCCATGCGCCCGAGCCTGGGAAGACCGACTCTTCGATCATCCGCAACTTCTGCATCATCGCCCATATCGATCATGGCAAGTCGACTCTTGCCGATCGGATGCTCCAACTGACCGGGGTGGTTGATGAGCGGGCTGCTCGCGCGCAATATCTGGATCGGATGGATATTGAGCGCGAACGCGGCATCACCATCAAGAGTCAAGCAGTCCGGATGCCTTGGACGGTGACTGAGGGCAACGAAGAGGGGGCGGCCCCGGGCGCCTACGTGCTCAACATGATCGACACTCCAGGCCACGTCGACTTCA
>JAGQVR010000572.1 GCA_020437875.1 Flavobacteriales bacterium | reverse complement strand
GGTCCAGGTCGGTCTCGGCGCTGTCATCCGTAACGAAACACTCCCCATGCTCGTACGGGTTGAGCGTGCCGGGGTCCACGTTGATGTACGGGTCCAGCTTCTGGATGGTGACCGTGAAGCCGCGGGCCTGCAGCAACTTGGCCAGGCTGGCACTGATGATGCCCTTGCCGAGGCTGGAGGTCACGCCCCCGGTAACGAAGATGTACTTGGTGGATCCCGTCATCACACTGCGATCCGCCCTTGGATGGGCGTGGTGATCACGGGGTGTAAAGATAAGGTGATCCGGGCCTGCCGGGGCGCCTGTGGATAAAGGGTACCTCGAAGAACCTCGTTCCGGCTGCGTTCATGGCAGGTGCGTATTACGGTGATCGCTTGCTCTCATCCGCCCATACTTCGTTGCTCCTCAGTCGGATACTTCGTTCCAGTATCCTCACATCGGGGCGCCTCGTCTGGGCGTATGATAGCGGCGCGCGCCATCCGTTCGAGGTTCTCGTGGTACCCCAAAGGCTGAGAACTCCGCCTCTTCCAGCCGAAGGTCAGAACCGGTAACTGATCCCCGCACTCGGCAGCA
>JAGQVR010000571.1 GCA_020437875.1 Flavobacteriales bacterium | reverse complement strand
CCGAAGCAGAATGGTATGCAGACCTGTGGCTCGTGATTGTCTGGGTGACTTACTTCGTCCTCTACATCGCGACGATCGCCCGGCGGAAGGAGCCGCATATCTATGTGGCAAACTGGTATTTCATGGCCTTCATCCTGGTCGTCGCGATCCTGCACATCGTGAACAACCTCGCCGTCCCGATCTCTTGGGGACAGGCCAAGAGTTACACGATCTGGCCAGGGGTTCAGGACGCAATGGTCCAGTGGTGGTACGGGCATAACGCCGTGGCCTTCTTCCTGACGGCGGGCTTTCTCGGCATGCTCTACTACTACCTGCCCGTGCGGGCGAAGCGTCCGATCTTTTCCTATCGGCTGTCGATCCTGAGCTTCTGGGGCATCACCTTCTTTTACATGTGGGCGGGCTCGCATCATCTGCACTACACCGCCCTGCCGCATTGGGTGCAGACGCTTGGCATGACCTTCTCGGTCATGCTGCTGGTGCCGTCCTGGGCCTCCGCAGGCAACGCCTTGCTGACCCTCAACGGCGCCTGGCACCGGGTACGGGATGACGCGACGCTGCGTTTCATGATGGCG
>JAGQVR010000570.1 GCA_020437875.1 Flavobacteriales bacterium | reverse complement strand
CCTGATGTCCCATGTCGACCAGCTGACCCAGCTGGACCGCATGATGGAAGACGCCAAACCCCTGCTGGGTGAACTCACGCGCGAGGCCAACCGGGCCGTGGCCCGCTTCGTCGACGAGCGCAACCAGCAACTGCGCCAGCAAGGCATCCTGGTGATCGGCCTCGCGACCGTCCAGATCGTGGTGATGCTGGCTTTCGTCGGCCTGCTGATCCAGCACATCCGCCGGCAACAGCGCCAATACGCCCAGTTGCGGACACTCAGCGACCAGCTGACGGTCGCACGCGATCAGGCCGAGGCGGCCAACCACGGCAAGAGCGTGTTCCTGGCGAACATGAGCCATGAGATCCGCACCCCGTTCCAGGGGCTGCTGGGCATGCTCAACCTGCTGGACAACGCGACGCTGAACAGTCAGCAGCGCGACTACCTGTCCACGGCACGCGACTCCGCGATGCACCTGCTGGGGGTGCTCAATGACATCCTGGACGTTTCGACCATGGAGTCGGGCACCCTCAAGCTGTCGGTGGCGCCGATCCACTTGCCCAGCGTGGTGCATGAAGTCGATGGCCTGATGCAGGT
>JAGQVR010000569.1 GCA_020437875.1 Flavobacteriales bacterium | reverse complement strand
TACGGGCACGGCAAGGTCGAGTTCATCAGTGCCGGGGTGGAAGGCGGCCTGGTCACCCTGGCCGGAGGCCTCATCATCTACCGGGCGCTCCAGGCCTGGCTGGGCGAGCACCACCTGCACGACCTCGGCGAAGGCATCCTGCTGACCCTTGCGGCCGGACTGCTGAACCTGCTGATGGGCCTGGCCCTGCTCGTCCGCGGGCGGAAGAGCCATTCCCTGGCCATGCAGGCCAGTGGCACCCACCTGCTCAGCGATGCCTGGACCACCGCGGCCATGCTCACCGGCCTGCTCGTGATCTGGCTCACCGGCCTCACCTGGCTGGACAACCTCTTCGCCATGGCCTTCGGCGGCTTCATCATCGTGCAGGGCATCCGGGTGGTGCGCCGGTCGGTGGCGGGCATCATGGACGAGACCGACATGGACGTGGCCGCCGAGGTGGTGCAGATGCTGGAGCAGCACCGCGAACCCCACTGGGTGGACCTGCACAACTTCCGGGTGATCAAGTTCGGCCGCACCCTGCACATCGACTGCCACGTAACGCTGCCGTGGTACCACGACCTGAAGTGGTCGCACGATG
>JAGQVR010000055.1 GCA_020437875.1 Flavobacteriales bacterium | reverse complement strand
TGCGTGTCCAAGTGCATGGCGTGGTCGTGGATGCGGAGTCGGGCTTGCCGGTGCTGGAAACACTTGTTGAATGGTACGATACCGAAGGGAGGCGCCAGGCGGTGAATCAGACGAACAATGAAGGGAATTACGCCTTCTTCGTGCAGACCACTGGGGAAGTGGAGCTCCGGGTGAACGAGAACGGGTATGAACCCTTCCTGCAGGAACTCCTCATCGAGCCCGGCGAGAGCGCGCACGAATTCACGATCCGCTTGGTGCCGAGGTAGGCGTTGGTACGCTTTCGCCCGGTGGGTCCTGCAACCATTCATGGATGGAACGACCACCCACGACCAGGTCGGTGATCACCGATCCGCCATGGAGGATGCGCACGACCACATGCGCAGGCAACGGGGTGGATGGTGTTCCGTTGCTCCAGTCGGGTGCCAGCAGCTCCTCGGTCTTCGGTCCGTCACCTTCTTCAAGGTAGTAGCGGTCGAAGGGGAGCTCCAAGGAGTTGACCGCACCCTCATGATCCACCTGCCAGTAGTGAACGGGTAGGTAGTCGCCCTCCTCCGGTCGTTCGGCCTGCAGTGATGATACCCGGGCGTAGCCCAGGCTGTCCGTGTTGAGTAGTGCAAAGGCGCTGCGTCTGGCATACTCTGTTGCCCCAGTTTCCGGAGAGGTCCAGTTCCCTTGTTCCGCTTCGAAGTTGAGTCGGACATATTCCCCGCGGAACGGGTCGCGGGGATCAACAGGTGCCGTTTTGAACAGGAAGACCTCGCCTTCGGTGCGCACCCGTTCATGGCCTATCAACATCCACGCCGGCACCGCCAATTGTGCCAGTGCCACAAGACCGAAGAGGAGAACTCTACGCGGCATGGCCTTGCTTGTTGCGCTGCCGTACCATGCGCAGGTTCATGAAGAGGAATCCACAACCCACACCGATGAACAGCAGGCCGCGTACCACGAAGTTGAGGTCACTATCGAAGAAGCGCATGAAGATCGTGGCGCTCAGGATCGTCAATCCCAGGTTCATGCGCCGCAACGAGCCTCGCTCCGTGCCATGTTTCACGGTGAACACACCGAGAACGAGCAACGCGATGTTCACCAGGATCGCCGCCAGGGCGGGCGCGAACGCACCGACCACGAAACACGCGGCGAAGAGCCACCAACCTTCCGGATAGGGCCAGCGCTCGAAGGGCTTGCGCACCCGCAACGAGAGGAGATAGGCGATGATGCCGATGGTGACATAGGCCGCGATCAAGGGCCAGTCCACCCTGTCATCCGCGCTCATCCCCTCCCAAACCGGTCGGAAGCTGAACACGCAGAGCGCGATGAGCATGGTCGCGCCTCCCACGAACACCCATGGCCATGTCCGCAGCTCGTTTCCAGCATGGAACCAGGGTACCAGGGTGAAGGCCGCGGCGAGCGCCACGGCGCCGAGCATGTGTGCATGGGTCCAGTCCGAGTAGAAGAGCTGGCTGCCGAAACCCACACTCAGCGCCATGAAGAGGCTCAACCACCAGAAGGCCGCGCTCGAGCCCATGCGTCCGGCTTCGCGCAGGTAATAGGGCACGGCCACGAGCAGCAGGAGAATGAACCACCAGGGCCGGTCCGATGCACTGAAGTGCTCGAAGCGTACGATCCAGGCCTGCCAGGTGATCATGGCCAGGTAGATGAGGGCCACACAGAAGGAACCGGGCAGGTAGAGCAGTGGAAGGATCAGCAGGGAGCAGGTGAGGAGGTAGCCATCGAGCGCGCCGCCGATGTGGTGGATCTGGGCGATGAGGGAGACGCAGGCACACAGTCCACAAGCCAGTACCACCGCACTTCCTTCACGCCAGGCGGCTTCGTCAGGCTTCCGCATCATGCCGTACAACACGAGTCCTTGTCCCAGCATGACTGGGACGAAGGCGAGAACGGTCCGTGTACTGCGGTTCAGGTCATCCCAGTTGTGTGCGATGATGAGCAGGATCCCGAGACCCACGAGCAAACTTCCGAGGATCGCGAAGACGAGGAGTAGGCGACCACCGCCTTGCTGCGCATCGGTCGCATAGCGCGAGCGGATGCGCTCGGCCTGTTCGGCGCTGATAAGTCCCTCGCGTAGGAGATCGGGCAGGGCTTGGGTGATCCGTGGCTCGCTCACGGACCCGAAAATAGGGCGGGCGTGCCCATAAGGCGCCCTTCCGCGCGCTCGAGGATGCTGTGACCGCCGACCCGGGGTCGAGGTCAAGCCGACCGGGCTATCGCGGACTACCGCTTCTTCTTCACCTCCACCGCGCTCTTCGCATACACCATGTAGATGTCGAGGTGCGGACGCATACCCACCGGCTGGCGCTTGTTGCCGTCCACCGGGACCACCAGCAGCACCTTGTCCTCCCACGCGGCGGCCTGATAGGCCTTGTACTTCTTGAAACGTTCCAAACGTGGGTAGCGGCGCTCGAAGGCATCGATGCCCTCTGGCCAATTGCGTTCGTGGCTGCGGAAGATCACCGCCTCGATCTCGGCCTGGCTCATGCCATTGCCAGCGAGCTTCGCGAGGATCATGCTGTCCGTTGCGAGGTCGTAGGTCGCATAAAGGCCATCGGGTGTGGTGATGCGGGCCTCGCGCATGCGGCGCCAGCTCGGACCTTTGCTCGGCTTGGGGCGCTGGGCATCCATGAGGGCCGTGGCCACTGCGGCTTCCGGAAGCACGAGGTACATGTCCTCCCGACTGCGCAATTCCTCAGGCATGTGGTAATTCTCGGCCGCGGGTACCTGCACCAGCACCTTCGGACCACCCTCATCGGCGTAGCTGCACACCTTGTGGGCATTGTAGTTGCGCACAGCGGCGGCATTCGCCGCGAGAGCGCTATCGGTGCGGAGTCCGGTGGGTAGGTTCTGGTCCTTGCCCAGGGTGAGCACTTGTTGCGCCTTGTCCTCGGCCACCCCTGCCGCCTGCATCCCCGAGCGGATGGCGGCGTCCTGGGCCATGTCCGGCTTGCGCACCATCTGGGCGATGTCGGATATCACCACGTTGTCCTGGGCATCCACCGTGGCGAAGGGCAGCAGGAACGTGATGGAGAACAGGCAGGGTAGGAAGGTTGCGCGCATGTGCGTTTGTACGTGATCGCCCGGAAAAGGTGACACCCGCGCCACGATGCTGCTTACCGCCGAACATTCCGGAACTTCGCAGCGTTCTTCGACCATGCGTATCCTGCTTCCCATCATCTCCCTGGCCCTGATCGGTACCGGCTGTTTCAACCGCGTTCAGGTCGGTCCGGTCTCCGTCCCGGTGAACGGCCAGCCCACACGTCCCATCCCGCCCATGTCATTCTTCGACCTCAGTGCCACGGACATCAACGGCCAGTTCGTGAAGCTGGACCAATACCGCGGCAAGCACATCATGGTGGTGAACACCGCCAGTGAATGCGGCTACACCCCACAGTATGCGCAGTTGCAGGAGCTCTACACGACGTACAAGGACAAGGGCCTGGTGATCCTCGGCTTTCCGAGCAACGACTTCGGCGGACAGGAACCGGGCACCGAGCAGGAGATCGCCGGTTTCTGCCAGAAGAACTACGGCGTCACCTTCCCGATGATGGCCAAGGTGAGCACCAAGGGTGAGGGACAGCACCCCGTGTACCATTGGCTCGCCAACCAGAGCCAGAACGGGGTGATGGACACCGAGGTGAAGTGGAACTTCCACAAGTACCTGATCGATCCGGACGGCCTGCTGCGCATGTCACTGGAGTCGGGGGTCGAGCCTTCCGATGAACGCGTGATCGCATGGATCGAGGGACGATGACGGGTCATGTGGACATCCTATGCATCACTGCGCATCCCGATGATGTGGAGATCAGCATGGCCGGGACCGTGCTTCACCACCGGGCTTTGGGCCATTCCGTGGGATTGGTCGAACTGACCGCCGGGGAGCTGGGCACGCGCGGTACGCCGGAGATCCGCAGGGCGGAGGCAGATGCGGCGATGAAGGTGCTCGATGTCGCCTTCCGATACCAGCTCGGTCTGCGGGATGGCTTCTTCCGTGCAGATGAAGCCTCCCTGCTGAAGGTGGTCACGGCGATACGTGCGCATCGGCCGCGCCTGGTGCTCACCAATGCCGTTCGTGATCGTCATCCGGATCATGGTCGCGGAGCTTCATTGGTGGCCGAAGCGTGTTTCCTCAGCGGCCTGCGGCGCATTCACACCGAAGTGGAAGGCGCGGAACAGGAGGCCTGGCGACCGACCACTGTGCTGCATGGTGTCCAGGACCATTGGGTGGAACCGGACCTGATCATTGACGTGACGCCGTACTGGGCGACGAAGGAGGAGGCCTTGCGCTGTTTCGCCTCACAATTCCATGATCCGAATAGTACAGAGCCGATGAGTCCGATCTCGAGTCCGGACTTCCTGCCATTCCTTGAGGCAAGGGCCCGGCAGATGGGTCGACTGATAGGGGTGACCTACGGCGAAGGGTTCACCGTGGTCCGGCCACCAGCCGTTCACGATCTGCTCGGCCTTGGCTGACCCTCATGGGGTGAACCAGTGGAAACGCGACCAGAGCCGTTGTGTGTTGCGGAATCCGAGCAGGTTGTACAGCGTGAGATAGGTGCTCCGCGTGGTGGGGGAGACAGAGGGCCTGAAGCCCTTCGGAAGCTCCTTCGCATGGAAGTCGAGCGCCGCCTTCGGATCATGTTCGTACAGCACGCGGATGGAATCGAAGAGGAACTGGTGGAACTGCTCCAACTCGGTCGGTGAGCGTTGATCCTTCAGGTGTTCGATGATCCGGGTGCGCAGATCAACGTACCTGATCCAGTTGCCGCCGAGGTTGGTCTGTGTGATCGAGCCCGTGGCCCGCTTCCTCACGATGGTGTAGTTCTCGGTATCGAACACCACGTTCTGCGTGACCCGGAGGATCCGGAACATGAGGTCGTACTCCTGGCTGCTGCGCATGCCTTCATCCCAGCCCCCCACGGCCTCCACGATGCTCCTTTTCCAGAGGTTGCTGATCGTGTTGCCGAGGTCGGTACGCATCAGGTGGATCCAGAGATCTCCCTTGCGCGTGTAGAACCGCTCCTGCATCACGCGTCCTTCCGCATCGATGATCCGGAAGCTGCCGACGATGAGGTCCGGTCTGCCATTCTTCTCGGCCAGGCGCACCTGGTGGCCGATCTTTCGTGGCAGGAGGAGGTCATCGGCATCCATGAATTGGATGTACTCACCGCTGCTCTCCCGAAATCCATGGTTCCGCGCTGCGGTGGCACCTGCGTTCGCCTGCCGGATGAGCCGGATGATGCCACCACGCGGGCTGTCCTTCGTGATGGCCTCGATGCGCGCCGCCGTATCGTCCTTGCTTCCGTCATCCACGCAGATCACCTCAAGATAGGCATGGTCCTGTGCCAGGATGCTCTCCAGGCATTCCCCGATGAAGTCCGCCACATTGTAGCAGGGGATGATCACGGAGACCTTCATGGTGGATCGGGTGCCCTATTCACCCCTTTCCTCCAGCGAATGCCATGGAGAAGGAGTTTGATGGGACGCGGCGCTCAAAGATAGGATCCACGCTCAGCCCGTCCTGACCTGATCGATCGCCATAGCATGCGTGTCTTGCGGACATCGTTGATGTGCGGCATCAGGCTGCTCGCAGGTGCCCGTGTGATCCTCAGGAAGACGATCACCTGATAGGTCATGCTGGTCGAATAGGCCAGTGTAGCGGTCAACGCCGCCCCCATCGTTCCGTATGCCTGTATCAATGGCCATCCTGCGCCTGCCGTGACCAGCAGTCCCAGCGCACTGCCGATGAGGTTATGGCGTATCCGTCCGGTCCCACTGAGGAAATGGCTCAACACCTGCGAACCTGACATGGCCACAAGACCGGGACCGATCAACAACAGCAATGGCCGCAGTCCACGCACCTCATTCCCGAAGATGGTCGCGAACAGGTCGTCAGGCAGAAGGACCAAAGCTGTGGCGCACAACAGTCCGAACACCACGGATACCTTGAACAGGATCAGAGTGGACTGCACCTGCCGCCGTTGTTCCTCCATGTTGCTCACCTTGCTGTACAATACGCCGCCGATGCTCTTCGGCACGAGCCATGATCCCTCGGCGAGTTGCATGGCCACGCTGTAGACACCGAGTGCCGCCGTGCCTCTGAATAGTTCGATCAGGTAGTAGGCCGCGCGGTAATTCAGCAACTGTGACAGGTTGGCCAGCTGGCCGAAACCACCCTGTTCCACCAAGGCGCGAAAGTTCGCGCTCGTTGGTATGAAGCTGCCGTGCACCGCCGTCCGTAGGGCGAACCAGCCGGATACCAGCACGGTCAGTCCATGCGCGATGTAGGTGGCCTCGATGTAGTCCATCAGGGCAGGGCCATTCCACATGAGCAGGGCTCCGAAACCGATCACCTGCACAACACTCTGCACGACAAGAATGCTGTTCTGAAGTCCGATCCGTTCCTGGCCGACCAAGATGTTCAGGTGGATGCTGTTGAGCGCCTGAAGGAAGGCCAGGGCCACGAGGTGGACCAATGTCCCGTTGGGTGCGAGGGGAATGAACTGCATCACCACGTAGCCGATCCCTGTCGCGAACAAGGCCCAGCTGTACGACGGAAGCAGGACCGATCGCACGCCCAGCCGTGGCACCAGGTACACCAGTCCCCCGCCACCCACCACATGCGCAAGGATGAGGACGAGGGTGATGCCGAGCACCAGGAGGCTGATCGCCCCGAGGCCCTCGGCTCCAAGGGTCTGGCCTGCCATCGCCACCACCAGCAGGTTGGCTGCGGTGATGGCCACCCGCGCGGCCACGGTGCCGATCACCGGTCGGATCATTCTTCCAGGTATTCCTTGGGCTTGCGCAATGAACCGCTGTCGGCCGCCTCCATCTCCCTGGCTTCGGGTGCAGGACGGATGCCATCGACAAGGGTGATGTCCCCCATGGCGCATACCGTGCGGATCCCTTTGTTGTAGGTCGTCCGGGGGAAGCCCGGCAACGTATGCTGCGCTTCCTCGTGGTAGCGGTCAGCATCCAGTTCTACGACACGATTGAAGATGACGCCGAGCGCCAGGGGATCGGTATTATCCACGGAAGGGCGCCACAACGAACCATCATGGTAGAAGAAGGTGCCTGCCGGTCTGCAACCCGAACCGGTCATCTTCACCGGATCGTGGCGGTGTGGGGTGTATGGTCCATCGAATTCCGAAGCGTGGAAAGCGTGCAGCACGCCATCCGGTGCCTCAGGGTCCGTCCCGAAGAGCCACCAACGCCCTTCATGCGACACGCAGGTGGGGTTCACGATCGCGCGGTCCAATACCGTCCTCATGTGATCCAGGGTGTCATTGTCCTCCGCCACGCGGAAGAGCTCCGTGCGTTGTTGGTGCAGATAGCTGATCAGGACATAGGCGCCGTCGGGTCTTTCGATCACGAACGGATAGCCGAGATCGGCCACTGTGGAAAGCATCGTGCGCGATCGCTTGAGGATCCCATCGTTACGCGGCCGCACCCGGGCGATGACATCCGCTGAGTTCACCCCCTCACCCTTGCGGTACAACACATTCAATTGTCCATCCGTGGCCCGATACCCGAAGGGCTCCGACCTATGACTTCCCGGTGACGGACTGTTGAGCCATCGCACGTTGGTGTTCCCCTGGTCCTCCAGCAGGGTGGCGATCGGATGGGGGTAGACCCCGATATTCCATTCACCAGCGATGGCGCTCCTCCTGCGCCCGGAGAACGTGTTCCGGAGCTCGGTCCGCGCCCAGCGTAGAAGCAGGATGGGGAAGGGAGGGGCGCTCGTACGCTCCACGGATGCCGGTCCGGTCCATCGATCATGCTCTTTGGCACGGGCCATCGCCACAGGTAGCCAGGCGGCTCCGAACATCACACTGTCCATGTCCATGCCTCCGGAAACGGCCCGGTCGTTGAACACGGCCCGCATGGAGCCACCATTGGTGCTGATCAAGTCCGCTGTCACCGGTTGCTCTCGGAGCATCCATGTCCGGAACCGGGGCAGGCCGTTCGGTCCGAGACCCTGGCCGTGGATGTCGAACCTCCAGATGGGTATCGATGTGGTTCCGGGCAATTGTACCTGCTCGAACAGGAAGGATAGGATCGCACTGGCCCCTTTCGCCCGAAGTTCCTCGATGACCGCTTGGACGGACTTGCTGTCCTCGCCATGCCTGCCCCGGTGGCCCCGGATGTTCTCGTCAATGGGAACGAGCTTGCCGCTCTTCGGGAACAAGGCACCTCCGAGCCGCATTTCGAAGAAGTCACGAATGCGTCGGGCCGGTGCGCTGTCGGGTACATGGGCGATGCCGACCACCTCGATCCCGCGCTGTTCCTCGAGATTGCGGATGCACCGCGCCTGCCATTGCGGTACATGGCTTCCGTGGCACACTACGCCGATCCTGAAAGGCTGCTGTTCACTCATCTTACGGCCTCCAAACTACGTTCATGGATCCGCAGGAAGGCCTTCCCCACCGCATCCGGCCCGAAGATCGAGCTGAGGCCCTCACGGATCCGATGCGGGTCGTAGGAGGCATGGTCACGCACAAGCGCCTCCATGGCATCCGCAAGTGCGCCCGTGTCGCCCACCGGGATCAGCAGGCCGTTCCCTGGCCGTACGAAAGCCTCCGGGCCTCCGCAACGGGTGGCGATCACCGGCTTCCCTTGGGCAAGGGCCTCGCCGGTCACCACGCTGAAGGTCTCCACATTGCTGTTGACGATCACCGAACCAACGTTCGCCATGTGATCAAGGACGCCCGTGTTCGGGAGCCGACCCAGGAAGGTGACCTGGTCATTCACCCCCAACTCCGCTACCAGATCCTCCAATAGAGCCCGGTCCGGGCCATCCCCGATGATATCCAGTTGCACGACGACTTCACGCTTGTGCAGCTGGGACACCGCCCGGATCACACCGCTCACGTTCTTGGTCCGGTCCACCAGGTCCGCTACGACAAGGAAATGGTCCGCATCACCGCGTTCGGGCAGGGTTCGATCAAGTCCAGGTATCACGTTCGGAACGACCTCGTAATTCGCACACAGGCCGAGCTTGACAAGTCCATTTCCCAACCAACTGGAAACGGCGGTCACATGGGCCGCATTTCTGAACAATAGTCGGTTCAGCGCATGGAATAGGAAGCCCTTCCTTGCGTAGGTGCCATCAAGGTATTCGCTGCTCTGCTCGCTCAGGACATATGGGATACCGTACCGACGCTTCAGCCACCAGGCCACCAACGCCGGTCTCACCAGGATGTGTACATGGGTGAGCGAGGGCATGCCTCGGTCGGAGAGCACCAGTCGCCATCCGGCCATGGCGGCCTGCCGGTAGTGCAACAGGTTCATCAACTTACGCCAGGCTTTGATCCTGCTGGCACTTGCGCGGTAGCAGCTCCGGACCTGGGTCAACCCGTCCACTTCATCGATGCATATGGACGGACCATGACCGGTCGAGGTTTCGATCAGGAGCACTGTCACCTGCTCGTATCGGGCCAGTGCCTGCACCTGTTTCCGGATGAAGTCGCCGAGCTGTGGGTCCCTTTCGTTCGGCCACCATTTGGGGATGACCAGCGCATGCGGAGCGGCCGCCACCCGAGCTTCGAGGCTTTCGGTCATGGCCGCGAAAAGTACGGCTCAGGACGGTCGTGGTCGGCTGTGGATGCCCGGTTCGCGCTATATTTGCGGCCCCGCCGCGCAAGTGGCAGGAGATGGTGGTTGTAGCTCAGTTGGTTAGAGCGCCGGATTGTGGTTCCGGAGGTCGCCGGTTCAAGCCCGGTCTACCACCCCAAAGCCCCGAGAGGGGCTTTGTCATTTGAAGACCGGGTGAGAGACGTCCATCTTGCCGCATGGTGTTGTCACCTGTCCGACACCGAACTGCTGGGGTGGGATCATGTGCCAGGTCCAGGTCGTTCAGACGTTGGACCCGGAGGAGCCGTGTTTCGCGTTGCCGAGCACCGAATCGAGGTCCCACGGGATGGTGCGCTGATGAGGTGCCTTGCGATGTGTACAATCGATCAGGCTGCAAATGGAGCAACTCGTTGGGATGCACGGGTCCATGTGGATGAAGAGCTCCACATCGCGATCGCAGCTTTCATTCACCAGTCGCTCCATGGCCGCGATCTCGTCGTGCGCCTGCTCCAGGCTATGGTACCAGGGCAGGGTCACATGACAGTCGATGTGCAGGATCGAACCGTATTGGATCATCCGGAAGTTGTGTACATCCACCCACTGGGGCTTCCGGTGTTCTTCAAGGATCGCGATCACCCGTGAGGCGAGCTTCAGATCGGCCTCGTCCATGATGCCGGCCACGGCTCGCCTGAGCACCTGGGCGCCACTGTACATGATGAAACCAGCGAACACCAGGGCGAACACGGGGTCCAGCCACGTGAGGTGCGTGATGGCGATCAGTGAAAGCCCCACGATCATCGCGGCCGTGCTCCAGGCATCGCTGAGCAGGTGGGTGCCACTGGCCTCCATGGTGATCGAATGGACCTTGCGAGCGCGCTTCTTCAACAGAAGTCCCATGACCAGGTTGACCGCCCCGGTGAAGGCCGTGATGATGATGCCGATGCCCAGCTCGGTCGGTCGGTGCGCGTCATAAAGGGCATGGATGGAGCGCCAGCATATGAGCAGCCCGGCCATGATCACGAGCCCTCCTTCAAGGCCGGCCGAAATGAACTCGACCTTACCGTGGCCGTACGGATGTTCGCGGTCGCGCGGTTTCGCTGCCAGTATGAGGCTGTACAGCGCGAAGCCACCAGCAACGATGTTCACGATGCTCTCAAGTGCGTCACCGAGGATGGTGTTGCTTCCCGTGATCCGCCAGGCGACCACTTTCCCCACCATCAGAAGGGTGCCGATCAGCAGCACCCAGAATTGGATCCGAACGGACCCTGAACGGTCATCATCCATGGCGTTCACGACCGGTCCCGAAGGACCGGTGGACCGGTTGACCTCAGTCATCGGATCCCTGCTTCGGTGGTGTTCGCACCAGCCAGATGTACCCTAGGATACCGGCAAGCGTGGAGGCACACAGGACCCCCAGCTTGGCGTCCGTCCGAAGCGTTGCATCGTTGAACGCGAGCTCGTTCACGAACAAGGACATGGTGAAGCCGATCCCGGCCAGGATCCCCGCCCCGATCATGTGCCGCCACGTGACCCCGCTTCCCAGACGTGCATTCGCGAACCGTACCATGAGGTAGGATGCCAGGACCACGCCGATCGGTTTGCCCAACAGCAGTCCCAGTCCAACACCCAACGCGATCGGTGTTCCTATCGCGCCGCTCAGGTCTTCCGGCAATACCACGCCCGCATTGGCGAGCGCGAACAAGGGAAGGACGATGAAGGTGACCAAAGGATGAAGGGCATGCTCCAGGTTCTGCAAGGGGGTGGAAGCATATTCGCTCATCCGGTTCATCCGGTCCAGATCGTACATCTGCCCCGAGGTGCGGATGCCCTTGTCCGGGGTGTTCCGGTTCGCATAGCTGTGTAGATACAAGCGCATGCGACGCACGAATACCTGTTCCTTCACCTTCGGTGTGGCCGGAATGGTGAAGGCCGCCAGGACGCCGGCTATCGTGGCGTGCACGCCGCTCAGGAGGAAGGCCGTCCACAGACCACCGATCCCGAATATCGCATAGAACCATGGACTCCGAACACCGAAACGGTTGCCGATCATCATGACGGCGAGCACACCGGTCCCGATGCCGAGGCTCAGCAGGGAGATGTCCGAGGTATAGAACAGGGCGATCACAAGCACCGCGCCGAGGTCATCGGCAACAGCCAGGGTCGTGAGGAAGACTTTGAGCGCCAAGGGTACTCGTTTGCCGAGTAATGCCATCAAGCCCAGGGCGAAGGCGATATCCGTGGCCATCGGGATACCCCAGCCCGCGGTCGCCGGTCCGGACGGATTGTTCAATAGATAGAACCCCGCTGGAACGAGCATTCCGCCGATGGCGGCTGCGATCGGTAGCATGGCATCGCGCGGCCGGGACAGCTCGCCCGCCACCATTTCCCGTTTCAATTCCAGGCCCACCACGAAAAAGAACATGGCCATGAGCCCATCATTGATCCAGTGGTGCAGGCTCAGGTCAAGCTTCCAGGCCTCGCTGCCGATGGTCACATGCTGCTCCCACAGGTGATGGTAGCCCTCCGCAGCCGGGGAGTTGGCCCAGATCATCGCCGCGACCGCCGCCAGGAAGAGAAGGATCCCACCCGACGTCTGCGCGCTCATCAGCGCGTCGAACGGCTGTCTGAGGCGGTCGATCGGTGCTCGGTAGGCCATGGTCGGAGGGTCGCAAAGGTACCGGTCGGCTCACATCGTCGGGATGCCGTAGAGCTTGCACAACCAGCTTAGATGGCCGGTGTGCAGGCCTTCGTGGCGGATGGCATGGATGATCACATCGCGGACCGTGGGACCGATGATCGCAAGGCCGGTGACGTTGGGTCCTTCCAAGGCTTCATCGGAAAGAGAGGCCACATGTGCGATCGCGGTCTTGTGGATGCGATGAAACGTTTCCAGCACCTGCTCGAACGGCGGGCATTCGGCCGGGGGCAAGCCGGCTCCACCGCGCCCGAAGTGTTTGGCCCAGCTGAACTTCTCGAATGGACCACCTGTGGCCATGAGGAGCAGGCCGTTCTGGGTTACCGCGATGTGCGCGACCAGCCAGTACGCCGTATTGAGCTCAATCCCCTGGCACTCGAAGCGGCGGTGCAGGTCCTGACCGTTCAACTTGTCCAGGTACATCATGGTGTACTCACGGGTCTTGTCCATGGTGTGTGCAAGGAGCGCAGCGGATGAAAGCATAGGTGTCGGGTTGAGGTGGGCAAGATCGGTACTTCCCGGGTCCGCTGGTCCGGCTATCTTTGCCGCCCTTCCGCCAACCTCCGGTGGCGGGGGACTGGAGAGGTGCCGGAGTGGTCGATCGGGTCTGTCTCGAAAACAGATGTGCCCGCAAGGGTACCGGGGGTTCGAATCCCTCCCTCTCCGCCAAGAAGAAGAACCGAACCATAGAGATGCAGGCATGAATGCTAAACAGAACAACATATACTGGGTTGATATATATAGCCTACCCACAGAAGAAGACCT
>JAGQVR010000568.1 GCA_020437875.1 Flavobacteriales bacterium | reverse complement strand
CCAGCTACTACGCGGGGCTGCTGGGCAAGTACTACATCGAGCAACTGGCGCGCATTCCCGTGGAGGTGGACTACGCCAGCGAGTACCGCTACCGGTCACCGCTGGTGGGACCGGGGCAACTCGTGGTCGCCATCACCCAGAGCGGCGAGACGGTGGACACCCTGGCTGCGCTGGAAGAGGCGCGCACGGGCGGCGCGCACACGCTGGCCATCGTCAACGCGGTGGGCAGCCAGGCGGCGCGCGTCACCGACGGCCACATCTACATGCAGGCCGGTCCCGAGATCGGCGTGGCCAGCACCAAGGCCTTCACCTCGTCCATCACCGACCTCTTCCTGCTGGGCATGTACCTGGGCCAGGAGCGGGGTGTGCTGGACGAGGCGCGCCGCGCCCACTACATCCACGAACTGTCGCGGCTGCCCGGGCTGGCGGGCGAACTGCTGGACGAGGCGCTGCACGGCACGCGCTACCGGGAGCTGGCCGAGCAGTTGCACACGTACCACAACTTCCTCTACCTGGGCCGCGGGCTGCAATATCCCATCGCCCGGGAGGGTGCGCTCAAGCTCAAGGAGATCAGCTA
>JAGQVR010000567.1 GCA_020437875.1 Flavobacteriales bacterium | reverse complement strand
GGCGACGAGGTGCCGCCGACCACCGCCGCGGCCATCGCGCGGGTCGAGAAGTTCGGCGCCCACAACTACCACCCGCTGCCGGTGGTCGTCGCGCACGCCGCCGGAGCGTGGGTGACCGACGTCGAGGGACGTCGCTACCTCGACTGCCTGGCGGGCTACTCCGCACTCAACTTCGGGCACGGCCATCCCCGGCTGCTGGCCCGCGCCCACGAGCAGCTCGACCGGCTGACGCTGACCAGCCGGGCGTTCTACAACGACCAGCTCGGGCCCTTCTCGCGCGACCTGGCCGAGCTCACCGGCAAGGAGATGATCCTGCCGATGAACACCGGCGCGGAGGCCGTGGAGACCGCCATCAAGGTGAGCCGCAAGTGGGGCTACCTCGTCAAGGGCGTCCCGGAGAACCAGGCCACCATCGTCGCAATGGAGGGCAACTTCCACGGCCGCACCACGACGATCGTGAGCTTCTCGACCGACACGGTCGCGACCGCCGGCTATGCGCCGTACACCCCCGGATTCCGGCTGGTTCCCTACGGCGACGTCGAGGCGCTCGAGGCCGCCATCGACGACACCACGGTCGC
>JAGQVR010000566.1 GCA_020437875.1 Flavobacteriales bacterium | reverse complement strand
GACGGCGACATCCACAACGACCGGGCCGAGGCCTGGGAGCTGATGAAGACCGAGGGCGCGAAGCTGGGCCTCGCCCTGCAACCCGGTGCCGAGCACCCGATCGGGTAGGCTTCAGTCGACGACCAGCTTGCCGCGGTAAGCCGGCAGGCCTTCCCGGTCCACGATCCAGAGATAGGTGCCTGCAGAGAGCCCCGCACGTTCCATCGGATGGATGGAGCCGACTACGCGCTCATCGCGTACCACACGTCCCACGGGATCGACCAGGCGGAATCGGGCTTCAAGGAGTTCCCCTCCGATCCGCAGTTCAGCGCGTTCGCGCATCGGCATCGGAACGACGATCACCTCACTGGATGAATCCTCGTTAGCTGCCAAGGCGGTGGAAATAGCTGGCGGACAAGTATCGAGCACCCATTGGGCCGAGACGCCGTCGCCGGCATTCAACAAGGCCTGGAGGGCATCGCCAGCCGCGACGTCATCCTTCAGGAAACGGTCCAGCCAGTGCAAGGTGTATTGATGCGTGAGCGCCTGCTGTGCCTCGCGGCCGAGGCTTCCACCGCCACCGCAGGTGAGTTCGCCGA
>JAGQVR010000565.1 GCA_020437875.1 Flavobacteriales bacterium | reverse complement strand
GCCATTTCGCATGCTTCATCGTGGCGTCGAACAGGTCGCCGTGGAAGAACCAGTACGTCCTCCCGTCGATCACGGTCACCAGCTTGTCGGCCAGCCGCAGGTTGCCCAGCCGCGCCGGGCTGTAGCGGCGCAGGGCCTCGTCGTGGTTGCCGGTCAGGTAGTACACCGGCACCTTGGAGGCGAGCTTCAGGATGGTCTTCACCACCTCCATGTGGGAGCTGGGGAAGTAACGCTTCTTGAACTGCCAGATGTCGATGATGTCGCCGTTGAGCACAACCATGGCGGGCTTCACGGAACGCAGGTACGCGAGCAGCTCCTTGGCCCGGCACCCGTAGGTGCCCAGGTGCAGGTCGCTGATCACCAGGATGTCGATCGGTCGTTTCATCTTGGCAGGCAAAGCTGACGCGGCCGCATGGCCGGATCATTGGCCCCACGTTAATTCCACCGCGTCTTTCACAGGCCGGTGTTCGATCCGCCCGATCTTCGTGCCATGCCTGCGAAGATCACCCTGGTCCTGGGCGCCAGCCCCAAGCCCGACCGGTACAGCCACCTGGCCGTGCGTCGGCTGCTGGCGGGCG
>JAGQVR010000564.1 GCA_020437875.1 Flavobacteriales bacterium | reverse complement strand
CCACGCGACGGCCAGCGACTTCGTGAGCTGCACGACGCCGCCCTTGCTCGCGGAGTACGGAAGGACGCCCGCGGCGCCGAACAGGGAGTACTCGGAGCCGATGTTGATCACCTTTCCGTGCTCGGAGGCCGCGAGGAACGGGTAGGCGACCTGGCAGACGTGGAACATGGCGGTGAGGTTCGTGCCGAGGACGGCGTCCCACGTCTCCGTGGGGATCTCCTCGGGGCGTCCGCCGGCGGCGATGCCGGCGTTGTTCACGAGGATGTCGAGCCGCCCGAACTCGGACTCGGCGATGGCGAACGCCGCCTCGATCTGACCGCGCTCCCGCACGTCGCACGCGACGCCGATCGCGCGCCGCCCGAGGGCGCGCGCTTCCTCGACGACCGCGGCGTTCTTCGCCTCGTCCCGCCCGAGGATGACGAGATCGGCGCCCGCCCCCGCAAGGCCGAGCGCGATCCCGCGGCCGATGCCGCCGTTCCCGCCCGTCACCAGCGCGACACGTCCACTGAGGTCGAAGAGGCTGCTCATGGGTGATCCTCCGATCGGTCGGAGGATACGCCGCACGAACGTGCCCCTAGAC
>JAGQVR010000563.1 GCA_020437875.1 Flavobacteriales bacterium | reverse complement strand
TTCCCGGGGCGAGATCGGACAGGTCCACGTGGTAGGTCTGCTGCCCGGCGGGGATACGGGCCTTCACCAAGGTGCGCACCAGCCGGCCCGATCCGTCCAGCAGCCTGAGTTCGCCGGTGTCGGCGGCGGGAAGCTCCAGGGTCACGCGCACGGCATCGGAGCCGGGGGCGCCGTTCACACGCAGCAACTCGCCACCTGTCTCCTGCTCGGCGATGCCGGTGGGCCCGCTCACCAGGTACACCCGGAAAAGCCGGGTGGAGGCATCGCTCTGGGTGCCCGTGTTGATGAAGAAGATGTTCGCCGCGCTGCTCTCGATGCCACCCATGATGTGCCCCACCAGCACGGTGTCGGCGGTCATCTGGTCCAGCTTCAGCATGCCGTTGATGCGCTGTGGTGCGGCAGGCCAGGGAATGAACTCGGCGCTGGCGCCCAGGAGCGCAGGCATCTCGCCGATCGCGAGTTCCTGCATGACCCCGTTCGCATCCCGCTCCACCAGGCTGATCGTGTTCACGAAGGGCACATTGGGGTCGTCCCATAGCGTGCCGTTGCCGTCGAAGTAGTAGCGCCCGATGCCCCCGAAGAACA
>JAGQVR010000562.1 GCA_020437875.1 Flavobacteriales bacterium | reverse complement strand
AAGCGCGGCATCGAGGGCAAGATCGCGGCCATCCGCTGGGCGCGTGAGAACAACGTGCCGTTCCTCGGCCTGTGCCTGGGCATGCAGTGCGCCGTCATCGAGTTCTCGCGCAACGTCGCGCATCTCGAGGGCGCCGACTCGGCCGAGTTCAACCCTGACTCGCCCCATCCGGTGATCGACCTGATGCCGGACCAAGAGGGCCTCGAGAAGGGCGGCACGATGCGCCTCGGGGCGTACCGCTGCCTGCTGCGCGCCGGCACGCGTTCCCGCTCGCTCTACGGCGACGAGTCGATCAGCGAGCGCCACCGCCACCGCTACGAGTTCAACAACGCCTACCGCGAGCGCCTCGAGGCCGCGGGGCTCGTCATCGCGGGCACCAACCCCGAGCGCGATCTCGTCGAGATCGTCGAGCTGGCCAACCACCCCTACTTCATCGGCGTGCAGTTCCACCCCGAGTTCAAGAGCAAGCCCACGCGCCCGCACCCGCTCTTCCGCGGCTTCATCGAAGCCGCCCTGGCCCACAAGGGCGTGAGCGTGGCGGCCGCCGCGCGGGACTAGCGCGAACGCGCAGCTCGCGCGCGGAGG
>JAGQVR010000561.1 GCA_020437875.1 Flavobacteriales bacterium | reverse complement strand
CCCCGTGCTACGGAAAACCCGCGGTGATGTTTCAACTCAGGAACCGATCGGATGCCAAACCGTCTTCGCCTCAACGAAGTCGCGGATCGCGTAGGGCGAGTCGTGGGATTCGGAGAACCAATCGGTCTTCGGTTCGTGGAGGACGACACGTTTCACCGACTCTGCCGCGCCTTGTTGCAGGGTCTTCGCCTCGTCCTTGGTCGCGGTGGCGCCGATGGCACGCAGGTGCTCGTGCGTGGCGAAGGTCGGGATGAGTTCGCCACGATCGCCGGTGAGCAGGTTCACCACGCCGCCGGGGAGGTCGGAAACGGCGAGCATCTCGCCCAACAGAATCGACGGATAGGGTTTCGACTTCGATGCGACCGCGATGACCGTGTTGCCTGAGACGATGACCGGCAGGATCAGCGTCACGAGCGCGAGCAAGGGCGCCTCCTCGGGAGCGAGCACGCCGACGATGCCCATCGGCTCGGTGACCGTGAAGTTGAAGTGCGAACTCGCGACCGGATTGACGCTGCCGAGCACCTGCTCGTATTTGTCCGCCCAACCGGCGAAGTGGACGATGCGGTCGATCGTGGCGCGGGTTTCCTTG
>JAGQVR010000560.1 GCA_020437875.1 Flavobacteriales bacterium | reverse complement strand
CCTGCGGATGCCGCAAGGCGGGCGCCGACGGTGGCGCTGGCGCTGGCGGGCCGGGCGGCGGCGCCGGTGGCGGCCGAACTGGCGCAACGGGGGATCATGGCGGGGGGCGGCGATTTCTATGCCGGGCGGCCGCTGCGGGCGATGGGGGTGGACCCCGACCAGGGGGTGCTGCGGCTAAGCTTTGTCCACTACACCACAGAGGCCGAGGTCGCGCGCCTGATCGCGGCGCTTGACGCGGTGTTGTGAGGTCATGGCGGACCAATCCCCGGTCGTGGTCTGGTTCCGGCGTGATCTGCGGCTGGAGGATCACCCGGCGCTGAGCGCCGCCTGCACCGACAACCGGCCGGTGATCGCGCTGTTCATCCTCGACCCCGAGACCCAGGCGCTGGGGGCGGCGGCGAAATGGCGGCTGGGGCAGGGGCTGGAAGCGTTTTCGCGGGCACTGGCAGCGCGCGGCAGCCGGCTGATCCTGCGGCAGGGGGCGGCGCTGGAGGTGCTGCGCGGATTGACAAATGAAACCGGGTCCGGTGCGGTTTTCTGGATGCGCGCCTATGATCCGGCATCTGTGGCCCGCGACCGTGCCGTCAAGG
>JAGQVR010000559.1 GCA_020437875.1 Flavobacteriales bacterium | reverse complement strand
GCGTAGGTGACGCTACCCAGGATAAAAAGTTGGTGGAAAATGCTCTGGAGGAAGTCTCCATCATTACCGGCCAGCGTGCCGTACCCACCCGCGCCAAAAAGTCTGTGTCTAACTTCAAACTGCGGGAAGGCATGACGATCGGCGTTCGCGTGACCCTTCGCGATATCCAGATGTTCGAATTCCTCGACCGCCTCATTACGGTCGCTCTGCCTCGCGTTCGCGACTTTCGCGGCGTAAACGACAAGAGCTTCGACGGCCGCGGCAACTACTCGATGGGGATCACGGAACAGATCATCTTCCCGGAGATCGACATCGACAAGGTGTCCCGTATCACCGGTATGGACATCACTTTCGTTACGACGGCGAAGACGGATGCAGAGGCCCTGGCCCTGCTGAAGATGATGGGCATGCCCTTCAAGAACCAACGCAATTAATATTTTCAACATTAGCAATACCTGAAATAATGGCTAAGAAATCAATCATTGCACGCGAACGGAAACGGGAGAAGATGGTTGCCAAATATGCGGCACTGCGCAAGGCGTTGAAAGAAGAGGGCCGTTGGGATGAGCTGGACAAGCTGCCCCTGAACTCC
>JAGQVR010000054.1 GCA_020437875.1 Flavobacteriales bacterium | reverse complement strand
ATCTCCTCCAGTTGAGCCGTCATCCAAGCACGGGCCTCCACCTCATCATCCGTCACCAGCACGCGTTGCAATTGCGGGAAGTACTTGAAGTAGACATGCGTGAGCCGTTCGATCATCGACGAATGGATGACGATGGCCGAGGCCAGGATACGCCCCTGTCCGCGATCGCCATCGCCATGGTCCTCACGCATCGTCTCCAGCGAGAAGTCCGCATCCGCAGGGATCACCGTGAAGGTGGCGTAGCTGCGGGCGCCCATCAGGCGGCGCCGTGCGGCCTGCACCTCGGCCACGGACTCCGGGGTGAAGAGCACCCCCGCTTTGTAACGGATCTCCAGCAGGTCCGGCCGGGCGCATGTCAAGGTGGCGATGCGGGTGTCGGCCTCGTTGGGTACGATGGTCATGGGAGAGGGCTTGGCCCCGTTAAGATAAGGCAGTGAGGGGCCGATCCTATGTTTCCGCGCCTTGGATGCGTTGCAGGAGCTCATCTTCCGCGATGCTCCACGAGCGTCCGGGTCGCGACCCTTCCACCATGTAGTGGAACAGGCCGCGTTCGAAGCTCCACTTGCGCGCCAGGATCCGCCGCTGCGCCATCGGCCCCAGCTGTACGAACTGCCCGGGCCTGAACCGTGCCCGTTCCTCCATGGCCCGCACGATGTCCGCCTGGCTCACGTTCCAATGGATCTCCAGGCCCCGGTCCGGTGCCTTGGCGTGGATGGTATACACCCAGGCGAGCACGGCATGCGGGCCGCGCCATGCGATGGGCCAGGTGCCACCGGCCCAGGGCACCAGACCATGCACCGGGCAGGGGGTCTTCGGTATCGCCATTTTTCCCGTCATGCGCCGTGCCAGAAGGTAGGCAGGGAATGGGTCCATTGTATCCGTTGTGCGATCCCCACCACGTCACAAGCCCCGGATCACCGAGGGAGAGCTCGGTGCCGGGGCTCGTGGACGGGAACGACGCTGGACGTTCCCGCGCGATGCGGTCGCTACTGTTTCATGAAGCGCTGGGTGCGCGTGACATGAGCATCCTGCGTGTGCAGGTAGTACGCACCGGACGGGAGGTCCTGCACGTTCAGCGCATGGGTGCCCTTCCGAAGTGTCACGGTCGTCACCAGCCGGCCGTTCGCGTCAAGGATGCGCGCAACGGTGGTCTGCTCGCCTTCATAAGTGATGTACAGTTGCTCCCTGGTCGGATTGGGGTGGAGTGTCGGAACGCTGACATCCTGCATGGAGATACCGACGGTCCCCGCTTGATCGACCCGGCAGATGAAGGGCTGATAGGAGGATGAGGTGGGACCCTGCACGATCTCCACGCCGGGACCCGGATCAAGATCACACGGCCCGAATCCACGACCGCCGAACAGGATCGAACCATCCGTCATGGCCGCCGAGCCGTTCGCGTCGGTCTGCGCATCCTCACCGGCACCATAGTGCAAGGCGCCGAGGAAGTCCCCGGCCGGATCGAAGGTCAACAGGCAGACGTCCCAGAAGAGGTCCGCATTGAACAGGGCAACGCCGGCCGTCGGGTCCAGATCCACTTCACCGATGAAGGAGCCCAGGCAATTGATGTTGCCGAACGCATCTTCCATGATATTGAACACCTGATCGGTATCGGGGCCTCCGAACTGATGGCCCCATACGAGTTCGCCGTTCTGTGTAAGGCGGGCCATCCAACCATCCGTGCTGGTGCCGGTCGCGGTCAGCACCGTTTGTCCCTCACCGGGATCGATGTCCATGGAACCCCGCATGGTGCCGGATAGCAGCAGATCACCGTTCGAGGCCAGCACCATCGAACTGGGGGTCTGGAGGTCGGTGCCTTGTAGTCGATACGCGTCCAGATAGCTGCCATCCGTGGTCATCCGCAGGATCATCGCATCCGAATAGTTGTCCGGTGTGTCGTGGATGGCCTCTCCTGCTTCGGGGTCGAAGTCCAGTTCACCGGTCCAGTAACCCAACGCATAGAGATCTCCGTTCGGATGTACGATGACGCGTGACAAGCTGATGAAGAAGAACTGCGAATGCCATTTACGGACCCACTGGAACGCTCCGTTCGCGTCCAGCTTCAGCAGGTAGGTATTGCTCTGGCCACCTCCGGTCAACGATTCCGTGCCGGGCCCGGGGTCGAAGTCCACGGTGAAGCTGTAGTTGCCACAGATGTACACATCGCCATCGGCGTCCGTGGTGATGCTGGATGCCCCGTCCGAATTGGTCCCGCCGATCCGGTAGCCCCAGACCAGCTCTCGAGCAGGACCCAGCTTCATGAAGTAGGCATCATTGCCGTTTGTGGAGGTCAACAGGAACTCTGAATCATCGGCCGGGTCGATGTCCAGCGTGCCGGAGAAGGAGCCGCTGACGTACATGTTGCCTTCCGCGTCAAAGTGACAATGGCTGATGCCCACACCAGCCGTCGATGAAAGTCGCAGATCCCCGACATAGCCGCCGTCGGCGTCCAGTTCGATCATGAACGCCGTATAGGACGAGATGCCACTTGTCGTATGGATGTTCTCGCCCTCACCGGGGTCATAGTCCAACGGACCATTGTGGCGACCGATGATGAAGGCATGTCCGTCCGGTAGCGCCACGATCCGCGTGGCTTCCGCACCGAAGCGCAGGAGCCACTCATTGCCGATCGGTTGCGCCGTGCCGGCGATGGTCGAGGTCACGAGCAGGGAGAGTAGGGTGTTCCGCATTGTCGTAGGGTTGGTTCGATGTCACATCGGTGCTGGTGCCGGGATGTGAACGGTGCTCCCGGGATCGACCGGTCACCAACGAACAAGCCCCGGCTCTCGCCGGGGCTTGCACCAACGTTCTTACGGGATCTACGCCTCCGCCATCTGCTCGTTGAACTTCACCCCGATGCGCAATTCGTTGCGCAGCACCAGGCGGCCGTTCTTCGGACGCAGGAAGTAGAGGCTGTCCACCTCGCTCACCGGCTCCGGCGCTGCGGTGATGGCCATGAAGCCGAGGTCCTTCGCCATGCTCAGCACGGCCTTCCGGTTGATGGCGTCGAGCGAGTGCACCTCGTCCAGGAAGAAGGGCACGCGGCTCAGCGGTGTGTTCAACTTCGGATCCTCCTTCAGCATGCTGCGCAGCACGAGCAGGTTGAAGAGCACCTTGATGGTGATCGCGGTGCCGTGGCTTTCCACCTGCAGGTTGTCGTAGCTGTGCGTGCGACCGGCGCGCGTGCTCACCGTGAAGCGCAGGGTGAACAGGTCGCCGTAGTTCAGCGTGATCCGCTCGCTCAGCTTGTTGCGGAAGCTCTGGTAGGCCGCATCCAGCTTCTTGCTGTCGTCGAAGAGGCCGGTGTGGTCGGTCTCCGCCAGTTCCTTCAGCGCTCCCACCAGGTCGTTCTGGTCCATCACCTCCATCTTCAGGCTCTCGAGGTTCGATACGCTCACGTTGGTGAAGCGGCGGTTCAGTCGGTCCGCGGCGATCTTGATGTCGTTGAGGCCATTGAGCACCTGGGCGAAGTTGGCGCGCAGCTGGTGCAGGTAGGTGTCCCAATCCTTGCGCAGCGCTTCCTCGAAGGTGGGCAGGCCCTCGATCTGTTCGCGGATCAGGCGCACGGTCTCCACCTCGTTCGGACCGATGATGTCGCTCTTCAGCACCATCTCGATCTTGGAACGCAGCTGGTCCATCTCACGGCTCATGGTGCTGTGCTCCAGCGTGAGCTTGCGGTAGAGGTCGATCGCGTCCTCCGCATCGTTCGGCACGCTGATGAGCTCCTGCGCCGCGGCGTCGGGGAAGGGCGGCGGCACGCACTGCTCCAGCAGGTGCAGCAGGCGGTTGAAGCGCTCATCCTCCTTGTTCAACGCGGTGCGCTGTTCGAAGAGCTTCACGCCGATCTCCTCCAGCTTGTCGCGCACCTCCTTGCGCTCGCGGTCGGCCTTGGTCTTCTCCTTGGTCACTTCGGCCAGCATCTTCTGGAAGCGGGCCTCGTCCATCTTCTCCACCTGCAAGCGCTCCCAACGCGTCAGCTTGCGCAGGTGCTCGTCCACCTCGGCCTGCGTGGTGGCGCGCTCCTTCGCGATGACCTCGCGGTTCTCGATCGCCTCCATCAACTGCGTCAGGCGCGTGTGCTCGGCCTTCAGGTCGGTGAGCGACTTCTTCAGCGCCTTCACATCCACGAGCTCCTTCCAGGCATGGCTGTTGTCCGGCAGGGGTATGCGCATCAACGCATCGCTGTAGGCATCATCGGCGATGCCCTCGGCGATGGCCTTCAACAGCTTGTCCACCTCCTTGCGCTTCTTCAGCTCGATGCCACCCTTCTCCACAGGCTGCTTCAGGATGTCGATGTTGAAGAGGCGGCTGAGGCCGCGCACCTGTTCATCGCTCAGCTTGTCGCGCAGCTCGGTGATCAGCGCCTTGTCGAAGTTGGCGATGGCCCTCTCGGTGTTCGCCACACGACCGGTCACCTCCGCGAGGTTGCGCGCGGTGCGCTGGCGGTCGGCCTCCTCGGCATTGCCCAGGCGGCGGTCCAGCGCGGTGAGGCGTTCCTTGGCGTTGGCGAGGGCTTCACGCTCGAGGTTCTCCACGAACTCCTCCAGGCCCTTGCCCAGCTCGGCGATCCGTGCGAGGTCACCCTCCACACGGCCCTTGCTGCCCGCCAGTTCGGCGATCCGGTCGTCGAAGTCCTTCAGGATCTCCGCCGTACTGATCTTCTCCTTCTCCAGCGCCTCCTGCTTGGCCACGATGGCCTCCTTCACGTGCTTGTTGTGGTCGTGGGCCTTGCGGCGTTTCTCCATGAGGTCGGCGTACACCGTGGCCAGTCGTCCCTCCAGGCCCATGCGCACATCGCTCATGGCGATGTACTTCTCCAGGCGCTCCTTCTCGCTCTTCAATGTGTTCAGCTTCACGCGCCGGTCGCGGATCCGCTCGAACTCCTCCGTCATCAGGCGGTTCGCCTCCAACGCGGGACGGTTCGGCGGTATGCTCGCGAGCATGAGCAGGCTGCGCTTCATCTCGTGCTGGTCGATGCTGCGCAGGCTCAACAGGTTCTTCAACACTTCCTTGAAGTGCGCGTAGCGGTCGGTCTCGGTGAGGTGCACCACGCCCAGCCCGTTGCTCTCGCCTTTCGTGGCGATGAGGATGGCATCACGATGAGCCGATGCATCCTTCAATTCGCGGTAGTTGCGTTCACCGAGTTTCGCCAGCACATCCTTGGGATCGGCCACGCGGTCCTCGTCCATGTAGTCGGCCACATCGTAACCGCCATCGTAGGTGAAGCGCACGGGGTCGCCACCGCTCGCACGGCCCTGGCCGCGCCAGCCCAGCACGTAGGTGCCGTTCGGGCCGTGGCACTCGAACAGCAGGTAGCTGTAGTGGTCCGGGAAGTAGTACTCGCGCGTGGCCTCCGAGTCATGGTCGCCGAACACCATCTGGTTCCGGTTGTCCAGGTAGAGGAATTGCAGCGTGTTGATCAACGTGGTCTTTCCCGCGTTGTTCGGCCCCACGAGCTGCAGCGAATCGCTGAGCTCCACCTCGGCGTAATCGTAACTGCCGCTGCGGATGGCGATGAGTTTGGTCGGTCCTAGTTGCATGTGCTTCTTCGTTCTTCCGTCTTCCTACTTGTGCCTTTCTCCTTCAGCCTATCAATTCAACTCCGGGTCGATCGCCTTCTTCTCCGGTGGCGCGCCATCCAGTACGCCGCGCGTTTCGTTCTCGGCGGCCAGGCTGATCTCCTGGCACTTGTCGAACACGCGATGGAAGGGACGTAGGAAGCGGAAGGTGTCATCCGGGAAGTACTCCACCCAGCCGTAGTTCACCATGCGCTTCACCAACTTCCGCAACGAGGCCTCGTCCTCGATCTCCACCGCGCGGAGATGCGCCTTGTACCGGTCGCTCTGCAGGTGCGGCAGTCCGGCGATGCTGAATCGTTCGGTGAGCAGGTACTCCACCACGGGCTTGCCCTCGTTGGCGGTGGCCTCGATCAGGATGAAGCTGAACACGGCGATGCCCGCCAGTGAACTGGAGGGTGGCGTGTTCTCTGCCTCCTCCTTGTGCAGGTAGAAGAAGTCGCGCGGATGGCGGATCAGGTTCAGGCCCAGCGGCTCGAAGTACTCCTTGTACGCTTCGTAGTTCTCTGCCAGCGCACTATGTAGGCTGCCCTGTTCGTGGGTGATGTAGGAGCCCTGGCGCAGCTTGTCGAAGATCTCCTTCAGCTGCGGGAGGGCGGTCGTGGTCGTTTCCGTGGTCATGCGCGGGTGATCGAGATGGTCGTTGCTTCAAGCACGCCGTCGCGCGTGCGGTATTCTTTCTGTTTGCCGCCCTTGAACTGCACGTCCATGGTGGGGTCGAAGAGCAATTTGCTCAGGCCGAGCAGCATGTCGCTCGTGCCCTTCTCCGGGAAGCTGCCCGTGATCCAGGCGGTGAGGTCCTTCACCGGCAGTTCTTCACGCAAGGCCTCCGGCAGGCCGTTCAGCCAGAGCAGGCGCACGTAATCGGGCGGTGTGTCACCGTTCTCCTCCATGCTCAGCACAGGCGGTGGCGTGGGCGGATGGCTGATCACCTCGTTGATCACATGGCGCAGCACGCTATCCGTAGGCGGGCACTCGATGCCGGCGCGATCGGCCTGCACCATGTAGTTCACCACCCAATCATCCTGCTTCATCTGGCGCAGACGACCAAGGGCCAGCGTGGCACCGTGGGAGATGGCGCTGGCGCGGCGCAGCACGTCGTACAGTGGCTGCAGTTCCTTGCGGCTCTCGTTCAGCGTGTGGATGGAACGGCGGCGCAGTGCCCGGATCTGCCGCTCGTTGCGCGCGATCATGCCCAGTTCCACATACACGCCCTGCTCGCGCGCGGCACGCAGGGCCAGATCGGTCTCGTCCAGCACGCTCACCAACAGGCCGTCCACACGGACGATCTCCACGAGCGGATGAACGTATTGGTCCATCAGGCCCACGATGCGCAGGTAGCGCTCACGTACGCTCACGCTCGTGCGGTCCGCCTTGTAGCGTGCCACCTCGGCCATCACGGCGCGGTGCGTCGCGTCCAGGTCGTCCTGCATGCGGCGCAGCGTGTGGTCCACCTCGTTGGTGGCCATGGCCACGCTCAGCGCATCGCCGGCTTCGATGCCGATCACGATCCGCTTGCGCGCGCTCTCCAACGCCGCGATGTAGCCCTGGATGATCTCCGGACTGGTCGGCACCGCATCGTTGTACAGGTAGTTGATCAGCTGCATCAGGGGCTGCGCCATCACGTAATGGCTGCTGCCCTCCTCCAGCGGCACCAGGATCTGCAGCTCGATCAGGCGCTGCCAGGTGGTCTCCGGCTGTTCGGAAACGCTGTCGCTGAAGGTGCGGATGAGCTGGCGCACCTGCGCCTCGCTCACATCACCGGGTTTCACGGCGATGGCATGCAGCAGCGGCACGTGGCCTGAACAGAAGTCGAAGAAGCGTTTCGGGGTTACTTGCATGGGCTTCCTGCACACGCTTCACGGTACGGCAAAGCCGTTCCCGGCAGCGGGATGCGAGCGTGAAAGTAGCCGGGTGGGGGCGGAGGCCCCGGGGTGATTTATCGACAGGTGTTAGTAACCCGCGCGGCCCGGCATGGGATCCGGACCGAACACGCCCTGCGAGGCTGTCCCGACAGGCCTGATGAACAACCGATCATGCCTCAGATCGATCAGGAGGTCGTAGCGACGAAGCAGGTCATTCCCCAGCACGTTCACCCCGAACTGGGAACGCTCGTCCATCAGTTGGATGGGAAGGTCGGGCACCTCGGCCCGGCCAAGCTGGAACCGGGAGGCGCGGGTGACCACGTTCCGCAGGACATGGCCGAACGAGTCTTTCAGTTCCTGGACGCCAAGGGTATCCATGACGGCCGCTGGCGGGAGGCGAGTGTGTAGATCGGTGCCGACAATGCAGGTCCCGCCGAAGCCGGTATGGATCATGAACTGGTCCGTATAGGTGCTGTCCGCAAGTGTGAGGGATGCGTCCACCAGGAGTCCATGGTCCGTGACGGTGATCGGCAATGCTTCGTACTGCGAGAGGTCCTTCGGCAGGTCATCTTGGACGATGAACCACCCACCCCCGTGATCGACCCGCACCACCTTGCCGGCGAATAGGTCGTATCCGAACTTTCCATCGCTTCCCGGACCGCTGTTCACGTCGATGGTGATCATCACGCTGTCCCAGGAGCTCGTGCCGAACCGGATCGTGTTCAACAGGCTCACAGGGGTGTCGTTGCTGCCTCCCCAGCTCAGACCAGTGCCCAGGCCGTCCAAGGTCATCGATCTGCTTTTCGCGAACCCGTTCTCGGTAAGGCTCACCCCACGGAATGAGCTATGGAACATCAGCTTCAATGTGTCCGTTCCATTGACGACAGCTGGTAGTACGATGTTGTGCTGCTCCGTTGTGATGAATGCGATGGTGTCCGGGAACGCCGGTTGTGCTGCGATACGCACGCCCCCCCACAAATGCAGTGTAATGGATAGGAGGAGCTGGATCGATGTCGCCCGGACGATCATGTGGGGACAAAGATGGATGGCGCAGAATGAACAAGCCCCGGCCAGTTGAGACTGGGGCCTGCCGTACCTAGGTGTCGTACTCAATGAGCGACCATCACCGGCCAGCGTGACCTAACCAGATGGCTGGATGACCAGTCATTCGGTATGGGTCATGGTGCTTGGTGTGATGCTCACCAGATACAGGCCACCGACGATATCGCTGCTAAGGTCGGGTGTGGGTTCAAGCTGAGATCCGTTGTCGGGATCTTGTTGTTCATTCTACGATCAACGATCGGTATTCCATGCGCCCACCGTGATCCTGAACGCGGATCACGTAATGACCGGGAGCGATCCCATTGATAACGATCAGTTCAGACCACCCGGGTCATCTCGCGATCATGAGTCACTTCCGCAACACCCAGCCCTGCTCATAGGCCATGGCCAGCAGCCGGACGGTGTTGGAAGCACCTGTTCGGCTGAGGAGGTTCTTGCGATGCGTGTTCACGGTGTGGGCGCTTATCCGGAGTTCTTCAGCGATCTCCCTGCTGTCCATGCCCTCGGCCAATCTGCTCAGGATGTCCAGCTCACGAGGTGAGGGCCGGTAGATGACGTTCGGTACATCCCGCAGGAGGTCCGACATGTCCAGGTGTTCGGTCCCCGGCCCGGTGGCCTGCCAGCCGATATGCTCGCTCGGCTTGATGTTGCTGATGTCCTTGCAGATGCTGATCGTCTGTATCGTGTTCGAGCGATGCGCGTCCCAGGCAAGCACGCTGACCTGTCGGAGCACCTTGATGTAGGTGCCGTTCGCCTTTCGCATCCGGTAGTCCAGCGACATCACGGATGAGAAGGGGATGATGGGCGCTTTGCGCTCGAACAGGGACCGGACCGCACGTTCCACGATGGCGCTCACGATGGGCAGGTCATCCGGGTGGATGATGGTGAAGAGCCCCTCGATATCCATTTCGTCATCCCGATAACCGAGCACTTGTTCGATCCCGTGGGTCAGGTACAGACGGGAATGGGCATAGTCAACGGCGTACATGAACTGGTCCGGCAGCAGCGGGATCATGCCTTTCAGCAGGTGGACGCGGATCGGATCGACCGGCGCGCTCGTCTTGTCAACGAGCGAATCGAAGTAGTGCATCAGCCGATCCAGTTCGGGAGTGCGCTTTGATGGTCGTCCCCTCATTCCTGTGCGGTCCATGAAGTGTATGGTCAATGTTAAGAACCCTGCTCAGGATATTGAACAAGTGGGGCCATTGGTCCACTGACCGTGGTGGATCCATCTTGATCGGTCCGCTCTCGACTCCTCGCAGCTCATGGACTGATCTGCCGGTCTTGTCAAAGAGACGCATCCGATCCGCGGTGCCGGACATACAGCGGACCTTCATGGTCATGGCTGTGAAGATGTGTGGCGGTTCACCAAGTTGGTCGAGCCCTTCCAACCCGGATCATATGGATCCTGTTTTCCTGTGGTAGCGGATCGGACGAAGAAGCCCCGGCCGGCAATGACCGTGGCTCGCCGTTCCCGGGGTACGGGGTTCAATGGGCGACCATCACCGGCCACCGCGTGATGGCACCATCCATGATCACCTCCATGATGTAGCAGCCAGTGGATAACCCGCTCACGTCCATTAAGCCGCCAGCCACCTGTTGGGCATTGAGCGATACCACGCGTTTGCCGTTCGCATCCAGAAGGGAACAGGAATAGAACGTTCCGCCGTTCGTCGGGCGGATGTGGATGCGGTCGTTGGCCGGATTCGGGCCGATCAGCGGTTGGCGGACCTCGAGCGGATCGACAGCGGTATTGACGTCGTTCAGTTCGGCATCGGCATCGGCCACGCAGAACTCACGGTAGAAGGTGAGCCCGGTGAACGTGCGTGTGAACGGCCCAGTACCCGATGCTGACCCAAAGGCAGCTGTTATCCATTCATCCCCGTTAAAACGCGCCACCGCGCTGTTGGAACGCGTGAACCCGCTGAGCTCGTCCGCCGCGTTCCATTGCAGGGTGACATCGATCGTCTCGCCACCCGGGACCTGATCGCCGACGATCCAGGTGCGGCCAACGATATCCGAAGTGATCAGGGAGCCGGTGGCCACCCCAGGAGAATCGTAGGTCGTGTGGACACCATGCCGCACCCGCACGGCGAACTGTTCCGGTTGCCCATTGGTCAGCGTGATGCTGAGCGGGGTATAGCTGTTCAGACCAACCGGGAAATGGAAGCTGCCCAAGCTACCGGACACGGGACGTCGCAAGGACCCGCTGCCGGAGGTGCGTACATGACTCGCTTCACTTCCCCCCACGACAACCCCTGCTGCGGTGCCGGTAAGGACAAGGTCATTGTCGCCGAGGTCCACGATGCCGTTCGTAAGGGTGAACGTCCCGCTCATGGTCTGTGTTCCGCCGAGGTTCAACGTTCCTGTGCCATTCATGTGCAATCCTTCAAGGGACCCTGTGCCGTTGAGGAAGTGTTCATCGGACCCTTGGAAGGTGATGAGCGGAGTCACACTTCCATCGTTCTGCATGGTCAGTCCTTCCGCTGTTACACCGTTGGCGTTACCGAGGATCGACGCACCGGTTGGTATGTTCACCTCGCCGCTCAATACGGCGGTGTTCGCGAACCGCAACGTGCCGGCGTTCACGTTCACCACCCCGCTCGACTCATTGGTGAAGGGAAGGGTCACGCTGAATTGCACAGCCCCATTGTTCTTGTGGATGATGCCGTGGTTGACCGTGTTCTGCTTCCAGCTGTTGGTGGTGCTCTGCCAGTTGTTCAAGTTCACGACCCCCGTCGCGCCGTTGTTGAAGGTTCCCACGGTTCCCAGTTGCGATAGATTGCCACCATCCATGTTCCATGTGCCCGCGTTGTTGATGGTGCCAGCATTGTTGAGGTTCGGGGTGGTGGAGGGGGCGTTGAAGGTGGCGATCGCACCCATGGCTACATCCAGCGTTGCATTGAAGTTGCCTCCGGTCCAGTCGAATCGCCCCCCGTTCGCTACGTTAACCGCGGCCGTGCCGTTGATCGTGCCACCCGTGAAGTTCACCTGCTCCGCTTGGATGTCCTGTTCGACAAGGAGCGTCGAGAACGTCGCCACCGCGAGTGTGTCCAGCGCGTTCATGCTGCTTCCGGCCGCCATGGTGCATGTGCCACTTTGAAGCTGCAGATGTCCCAGGCCGGTGATGCTGCCATTCGCGGTGTTCGTGAAGTCACCATTGGGCCGTAGCGCCGTGCCCGTGCCACCAAAGGCGAATTCACCGGCATTGGTGCAGCTGCTGGAATTCCTCCAGGTGCCCAGCGGCACGTTGATGGTGCCGTTGTTGGTCCATGGCCGACCTGTTGTTGTGAAGGTGACGGCTCCGTTGTTCTTGTTGATGATGCCGTCGTTGATCGTCTCCAACGCCCAGGAGTTGGTGGGCGAGGCCCAGCCGTTCAACTCCACGATCCCCGTGCTCAGGTTGTGGAAGGTGCCGGGATCGAAGGTGGAGGAGAAGCCGCCATCCACCAAGGTCCAGGTTCCTCCATTGTTGATCGTGCCATTGTTCAGCAATGGGCTGGTGGAACTTGATGTGGCGGTGCTGCCTTCGTCGAGATCGAGCACCAGGTCCGCATTCAGCTGGCCACCTCCCGTCCACTGGAATGTACCGCCGCTCATGATGCGGATGTTCCCCGGCCCGGAGAATCCGTTCCCGGAATGGATCAAGGAGCCGAATACCTGGATGTCGTCACCCGTCCCGTCCGCCACCGTGAAGCCTCCGTTGGTATGATCCAGCGTACCACCGCTTTCCACCACCACCTGGTCGGCGGTCAGGAAGGTGTTCGCTGTGATGGTGTGGCCGGCACGGATCGTGATCAGACCGTCGCCCGCTCCGGGGACCACCGCGATGGGTACGAAATCGTTCCCGTCGAAGACCTCCCAAGAGCTGAGTGCGTTCCACGTCCCGCTTCCGGCACTGCGGAGGTCGCCGACCGCTTGCGCATGGATGGTGCGCGGGAGAACGACTGAGAACGCAAGGGCCAGGAGCGTTGCGATCGCGGGGTGGTGGTGCTTCATCATATGCACAAAGCTCCCGGTGCCATCGATCATGCGCAATAGAACTTTAGTTACGGAAATGACAAGCCCCGGCCATCGCTGACCGGGGCTTGCCCCATTCGCCATTGGGCTGGCTTACATCATACCGCCCATGCCGCCCATGTCGGGGCCATGGCTGTGCGGTGCTTCCTTCTCCTTCTCCTCGCTGATCACGCACTCGGTGGTGAGCAGCATGCTGGCGATCGAAGCGGCGTTCTCCAGTGCCACGCGCGTCACCTTGGTCGGGTCGATGACACCGGCGCCGAGCAGGTTCTCGTATTCCTCGGTGCGGGCGTTGAAGCCGAAGTCGGCCTTGCCGTCGCGCACCTTCTGAACAACGATGCTGCCTTCGAGGCCGGCGTTCGCCACGATCTGGCGCAGTGGCTCCTCGATCGCGCGACGTACGATGCCGACGCCCGTGGTTTCATCATTGTTGGCGCCTTCCATCTTGTCCAGTGCCTTCTGGGCACGGATGTAGGCCACACCGCCGCCGGGCACGATGCCCTCTTCCACAGCGGCGCGGGTCGCG
>JAGQVR010000558.1 GCA_020437875.1 Flavobacteriales bacterium | reverse complement strand
CGCCAGCGTGAATCCGATGCTTGTACTGAATTGGGCAGGGTTCGGCCAAAGGCCCAGGCCATTCTGGGCAGAAGGCACTTCCACACCCGTGGTCAGTCCTCCGTGGATGCGTGCGATGCGATTGCGGCCCGTGCCATCGTAGCTGGTGAAGCTGCCTCCGATCAGCACGTTTCCATCGGCCTGCAGGCCAATGCACCGAACGACCGCATCTGCTCCATTACCTGGCTCGAAGTTGCTATCCAGGGTGCCATCGGCGTTCACTCGGGCGATGCGGTGACGTGGCTGGCTATGGTAACTGGTGAAGTGACCTCCGATCAGGATCTTCCCATCGGGCTGTACCACGACCTGGTCGATGCCAGAGCTGGCACCCGGACCCGGATCGAACATGCCATCCAGGGTGCCATCAGGTTGCAGGCGGGCCAAGCGGTTGCGCGGTGTGCCGTCGTAGCCGGTGAACATGCCGGCGATCAGGACCTTTCCATCGGGTTGCAGGGCAACGCAGTTCACACCGCTGTTCGCCCCGGTACCGGGGTCGAAGGAGATGTCCGGGCTTCCATCGGCATTCGCTCGGGCGATGTTCCATCGCGATATTCCG
>JAGQVR010000557.1 GCA_020437875.1 Flavobacteriales bacterium | reverse complement strand
GAACGACACGCTCCAGTGGTCTGCCCTGCGCACGGTGAAGACCGAGCTGATGCGGGAACACTTCGTGAAGGGGGCCGCCTTCACCTGGGCCGTACCTGGCGAGGGGGGAGGCCGCTGGGTGCTCCGCGTGAAGACCCCGGAGGGAAAGGTGGACAAGCCGATGCCGGTGATGACGTGCGACGCCGACTTCCCGGAGCTGATCGGGCTTCAGCTGGTGGAAGGGCGCATGTTCGACCGGGAGGTGCCCACCGACGCACAGAGCGCCGTGGTGGTGAACGAGAGCGCGGTGAAGGCCTTCGGTTGGGACGATCCCCTGTCCGAGGCGCTCTATGCACCCGGCGACAGCGTGGACCAGGAGCTGCGCGTGATCGGGGTCGTGAAGGACTTCCACTACACCAGCCTGCACACACCCATCGAGCCGCTCGCCTTGTTCCAGAGCGACCCCCGCTACGGCAGCGGCACCCTGATGCTACGCCTGGAAGGCGGCGACACGGGCACCCAGCTTGCCGAACTGGAGGAACGCTGGGCGGAAGTGATGCCCGGCGCCGACTGGGAGGCCACCTTCCTGGACGATTCGATCGCGAGGCTCTATGCGG
>JAGQVR010000556.1 GCA_020437875.1 Flavobacteriales bacterium | reverse complement strand
CCTGGACCTCTGCCCGGGTGGGCGTCTTGCCGATCGCCAGTTGCTTCACCGGCGCATAGTGGGCGAGCTCCTGCTGGAACGGGTTGCCCGGTACATCACCGATCACCACGGAGGCGTAGCGCACGGAGTCCAGCTCACGCAACGGCAGCAGGCCGTCCCGGTTGCGGAGGGTCGTGAGCGCTCCGGCGTAGAGCCTTCTGCGCAACACCTGACTGGTCGCCCTGTTGAGGTCGCTGGCGATGCCCTTCACCCCCACGCTGTCCAACCGGTCCAGGCCCGCCCACTCCTTCGCACGGAGCACCTTCAGGCACTTGGCGTCGATCACCTCGCGCTGCAGTTCGCCCTCGTCCACCGCACGCCGGATGCGGGCGATGGCCTTCTCGGGGTCGATCGGGAACAGCAGCACGTCGTTGCCGGCCTTCAGGGCACGCAGCTCCACTTCGCCCGGCTGGTCGGCATCGGCCACGCCGCGCATGTTCAGTGCATCCGTGAACACGAGTCCGCGGAACCCCAGTTCCTGCTCCAGCAGGTCGCTCACCACCGGGCGGCTCAGGGTGCTCGGCAGACCGGGGGTGCTGTCCAAGGCGGGCACCTCCAG
>JAGQVR010000555.1 GCA_020437875.1 Flavobacteriales bacterium | reverse complement strand
GTGGAGTTCCACCTGCGTCGCAAGGGGCTCACCAACGACCCTGCGATCCAGTGGCCATCCGAACTGTCGCCCGCTGCACTGGACGCCTTGTTGAACGACCCGGCTCATGACCGCGTGGTGCTCGGCCTTTCCAACGGCTGCGCGGAGGAGAGGCTCGCACAGGTGCAGGCACGCTTCCCGTACATCAGCAGGATCGAGGATCATGTGGAGGGCCAGGTCCTCGTCTTGGACAGGATGGCCGCCGATGGCGATCTCCAGGACCGGCGGTTGATCGGGGAGTTATCGCCGGGGCGTCGCGTCGGACAGAAGGACATACCGGCGGATCTTCCCATGCTGCATGACGCGACCACGCGCAGTTCGGGCTGGGACCTCAACGGCCGGGAATACGGCCCGGGCCTGCACCACCGCATGGACTCAACGGACGACCCAACGGATCTCTACGAAGCGGAGGTCCTGCTATCGCGGGTGGATACGATGCACCATCCCGCGCTCATCCTGCAACTGACCCGGGCCGACAGGACGGTGTTGTATCAAGCCGAAGCCGCGGCCACCATGGGCGACGGGGTCCTGGTCACCGCCGCGCTCTCCCCTTCCTGGGAGATC
>JAGQVR010000554.1 GCA_020437875.1 Flavobacteriales bacterium | reverse complement strand
TCGATGAGTTGATCGTGCCCAACCTGGCGGAGACCTACGACCTGGACGAGGTGCTGGCGGATGAACGAAAGCGGGGCATGCTGCGTGATGCCATGAAGCACAAAGCTGAGGAGGCGAAGATCCAATTAAGCTACAAGGATGACTACCATCTGCTAAGCCAACTGGGCGAATTCCCCTTGGTGGATGCCACAGGTGAAGAGGTTGAACTGGACCTGTCGCTCACCTCAGCGCAACTAGAGGCGGCGGTAGCTCCCATCTTCCAGCGCGCGATCGACATTGCCAAAAGCCTTTTGGAGCGTAACCAATTGAAAGGCGGCGATGTGTCCAGCCTGATCCTGGTCGGCGGCCCGACGCATTCGCCGATCCTCAGGCAGATGTTGGAGGAACAGATCGCAAAACCCGATACGCGTATCGACCCGATGACGGCTGTGGCTGTCGGTGCCGCCCTTTATGCCTCCACGATCCAGGTGAGCGAGGAGGTGCGGGAGGCCACCCGGGACCTGGCCAAAGTGCAATTGGACCTGGGGTACGAGGCCACGTCCGTGCAGCCCATGGAATTCGTGTCCGTGAAGCTGCATGAGAACGGTCAGGCACCCGTTGGGTTG
>JAGQVR010000553.1 GCA_020437875.1 Flavobacteriales bacterium | reverse complement strand
GGTCGCTCTTGTCCGCCACGCCCAGGTACTGCTCCAGAATGCCGGGGTAGTCGGGCTTCAGCAGGAAGGCATGGCGCAGGTAGCGGCGGCGCTGCCTGTCCGTCCGGGCCCGGGGGATCCTGTCGCGGTAGTGCTTGAACCAGGCGTCCACGCAGTCAGGGTCGGCCTGGTAGAAGCCCACGGCCACGCTGTCGATCTCCGGGCAGTTGCACTGCGCCGCAGCGCTGCCACCCAGGAGCAGGGCCGCCAACAGCAGCAGGGCGGACAGGGCCTGGCTCATGGCGGGTGAAAATAGGAGAGGGCGGGCTGTGCCCAAGCAGGATGCGTCGAGCAGCGGCCTTTGCCGGGTCGCTTCCTTACCTCAGCGCTGCACCACCACCCGCCGGCTGAACCCGTTGCCATGGAGGACATAGGTCCCCGGCGCCAGGTGACCCAGGTCCACCCGGCCGGTCCCGGATCCAACGTTCGCGCTCAGCACCACCTGTCCGAGCAGGTCCATGACGTGGATGGTCTGGCGCTCGGTGAGGCCTTCCAACAGCAGGGTCCCCGTGGTCGGGTTCGGGTAGATCGAGACCTGTTCGTCCGGGTACCGATCGGCGATGCCG
>JAGQVR010000552.1 GCA_020437875.1 Flavobacteriales bacterium | reverse complement strand
CAGGGCGCTGTCAGCTGGTTGACCACGGCCTTCGCCGTGTCGGATGCCCAGTCGGCCGGACCCATCAGGCGCGCGGCCTCGTTCCCGTCGCGGTCGATCAGGATCGTGGCGGGCATGGCGACGACGCCGAATTCGCGGGCCAGTTTCTGGCGCGGGTCCAGCAGAACCGGTAGCGCATCGATCTCGGCCTCGGTGAAGAACTTGTCGATTGCGGGCTGCGGGTTGCGTCCCGTGGCGATGGTGACGACCTGAAAATCCTCGCCCCCCAACTCCTTCTGCAGGCTGTTCAGCGCCGGCATTTCCTCTCGGCAGGGGGCGCACCAGGTGGCCCAGAAGTTCAGCAACACGACCTGTCCGGCATAATCGGCCAGGCTATGCTCGCCGCCCTCGGGGTCGGTGAATACGGTGCCCGAGACCGGCTCGCCATTGCCGGCGGCAAGCTCCAGCCCGCCGGCCTTGGCGGCGTCGAAGTCGATCTCGGCTGCGACACCCATGTTTGCACCGGCAGCAAGCGCCGTATAAAGGATCAGCAGACGCAGCATGTTCAACCTTTCGGACCAGACCTGATGACCGACGCCAAGACCCCCAAAGACACGGCAAACGCGATG
>JAGQVR010000551.1 GCA_020437875.1 Flavobacteriales bacterium | reverse complement strand
GTCCGTGGCGCTGGAGCTGCCCACGCCCTTGGTCTTCAGGTCGGTGTCCCGCAGCAGCCGCTGCACCTCGGCCAGCCGGTCCGGCGGGAAGTTGCGCGCCGCGTTGGCATAGTCCTTCACGAAGAAGGGCGACACTCCCAGGAGGGAGGCCAGCTCCCCCTGCGACCTCCCCTGCCCGGCGTGCACCAGCGCCACCTTGGTGAAGAAGGCGTTCAGCATGCCCACGGTCAGCACCAGCGGGTGGTCCTTGGGGGCGGAGGCGAAGTAGTTCGCGATCCGCTGGGCCTTCTCGGCGTTGTTGGCGCCGATGGCGTTCTGCAACTCGAAGATGTTGTAGTCCTTGTTGATCCCGATGATCCGCTCGATCAGGTCCCCGGTGATGGCCTCGCCCTCGCCGGCCATGATGCACAGCTTCTCCACCTGCTTGGTCAGTCGGGCCAGGTCGCTGCCCAGGTGCTCGGCCAGCAGCAGGGCCTCCCGCTCACCGATGCGCCGCTTCTGGAACTTCACGTAGCCCTGGATCCAGCCCGGCATTTCGTTGTCGTAGAGCTTCTTGCTCTCGAAGATCACGGCATGCTTCTTCAGGTCCTTGAACCAGGCGCGGCGTCCGTCCA
>JAGQVR010000550.1 GCA_020437875.1 Flavobacteriales bacterium | reverse complement strand
ACCCAGACCACCACCGGTGCGCCCAGCAACGAGGTCACCGCGTTGAGCGGCACGCGGCCCGCAAGCCCCGGCCAACGCACAACCAGGTCGCAGGCGAGCGCCAGCACCGCGCCCATGAGCAGCGTGGCCGGCAGCAGCCGGGTGTGGTCGCCCGTGCCCAGGAGCGCGCGCGCTACATGCGGGGTGGCCAGCCCGAGGAAGGCGATCGGTCCGCAGAAGGCGGTGACGGTGCCGGCCAGCACCCCGGTGATGAGGATCAGCCCCGTGCGCAGGCGATTCACCCGCGTGCCCAGGCTGTGTGCGTAAGCCTCGCCGAGCAACAGGGCGTTCAACGGCTTCACGAGACGCAGCGCGGCCAGTGTCCCGACCAACACCGGCACCGCCAGCCAGTGGAGCCGTTCTGTCGTGACCTGCGCGAAGGAGCCCATGCCCCAGAGCACGAAGCCCTTCAACGCCGCGCTGTCGGAGGCCACCTCCAGGAAGCTGACCAGGGCCGCGCAGAGGTAGCCCAGCATCAGGCCCACGATCAGCAGCGTGATGCCGTCCTGCACCCGGCGGTCGGCGAAAAGGATGATCGCCAGCACGGCGAAGGCACCGGCGATGGCCGCACCCTCGATC
>JAGQVR010000549.1 GCA_020437875.1 Flavobacteriales bacterium | reverse complement strand
ATCGGGCGTGTCGCCCTGGTGGCAGTACGGAAAGCCGAAATGTTCACCCATCCGGCTCACGCGATTCAGCTCATCCGATGGCAGGTCATCGCCGAGCATGTCCCGGCCATTGTCGGTGAACCAGAGTGACTTTGAGCCGGGTTGCCAGTCGAAACCGACCGTATTGCGGATGCCGAATGCGACATCCTCGCGGCCGCTGCCATCGGGATTCATGCGCACCAGCTTCGCGTAGCCTTCGCGATCGCAGACATTGCATGGCGCCCCGATCGGCACATAGAGCTTTCCGTCCGGTCCGAATGCGATGAACTTCCAGCCGTGGTGCGTCTCGCCCGGCAGGTCCGAGACGACGACCTCGGCCTGCGGCGGCGCGTCGAGGTGATCCTCGATGTTGCGGTAGACGAGGATCTGGCTGACCGCCGAGACGTAGAGGTCGCCGGCGTGGAAGGCGACGCCCACCGGCAACTGCAGGCCGTCGGCAATGACGCGAACGGTCTCGGCGCGACCGTCCTGATCCGCATCGGTCAGCGCGTAGACCTTGCCGACGCGGCGCGACCCCGCAAACACGGTGCCGCGCGTGCCAATCGCCAGTTCGCGCGCATTCGGAACGTCCGCCGAATAGAT
>JAGQVR010000053.1 GCA_020437875.1 Flavobacteriales bacterium | reverse complement strand
GAAGGTGGGCAAGGCCGACGGCGAGACCAAGGAGCCGCCCGCGGACGACAAGGAGTGATCAGGCTCCCCTAGGAACTGAACGAGAAGCCCCTCGGTTTGAGGGGCTTTTTCGTGGGGGCTGCTGGACTGAACCCCGGGCATGCCATCCCTAGGCTGCTCTGGCGGTTCGGAGTGTCAGCTAGCATTCGGCGCGCCATAGAACACTCACAGAGCCTTGACGATCATATTGAACAGACCTTCCCATTTAGCAGCGGCATACCAAGCCGGTGCTAAGTCCAACCACTCCGCAAGGATGCGGTTGCCAAAGCACGAGATCGCCGGGCCTACGACCGGATATAGCAGCACTACCAGCATGCAACCCAGGCAACCGTCCGCCTCATCCGTCAGAGCCGCCATTCCCAAGATGAATGGCCCCACTATGAGCAACCCGAACAGCATGATCCAACCCATCAATCGATCAGGCCAGGGATACTTCGACTTGTCCAAGTAGTGCGGAAGCAGCCGTACTTCTCGGGCGTCCATTGAATCCGGGAACGCATGTAGACCGGGATACTGGTTCCATGTAAGCGGGTACTCAGGTACGACCTCAGCCAATGAACCCTCATCCAGATCCTCCTTGAGAGAATCACTCACGGCGTTACCACGCTGTCGGCTCGTGGTAGTTGCAGGTTCCCAAATACCTGAGCCATCCAGGTTCTGCAACGGATCCTCCGCGGGGGCTGCCGATTCCTGGACGGTCTCCGTGGGCGTACTACCTCCAAACGCCTGCTCACCAATGAACGATAGCCCGGAGGCCAGCAACGTAGCCGCTGTTCCTGCCAGCACCGTAGTGAACCATTTGCCCGTGAAGAATGCCTGAAGCGGTTTGAGGACGGACATCGGGGTCAGTTTGGAGCTAGCTGAACGCTGTTCGCGCTCTTCGATCAGCTCCTTCGAAAATAGGAGAAGGACTTAGCCGGAACAAGAGTTCATCAATTAGCCCTTGGATAAGGCGCCTATTCGGTACCAAACTTGGCACCCCCTCGCTTGAAGGCACTGCAAATACTAGCTCCATAGTCGATTGGCTTCGGCCACTACGTGCTACCTGAGGTGGCTCACGATCACTTCCGAATAACGCTTGGAATTGCCAACAAAAGGACGGTGGACCACGATGACCTTAGTTCCTGAATATCGCTCAATGCTCTGGACTACCTGACCGTCCAGATCCTCCGATGACTCCAAGGTCCCTAACCCTCGACGGAAAGGGGCCCACCACGGATCGCTTGTAATGATCAAGCAGAATTTTGGCTGCAGTTCGTCGAGTTCCCGCCTGACAAGCTCGACCGCATATTGCCGCTGAAGGACCCGCACATCTTCCATAGGATTCTCCTTCTGCCGAGCGATTTTGTAAAGATTCGACCACACCAGCTGCTTGCTCCAACCCCAGTCATCTTCATTCGCCGTCCCATAGTAGCTCTGAAGCACCTTGATGGTCAGTTGCCAGAAGAAGGACCTGCTAGCCCAATATCCGCTATCCTTGAGCGTGTAGTATGCTCGTTGCTTCGTGTCCTGGATCCCATGCAACACTCGCTTTGACCAACGTGCATTCACCCAGTCGATCGGCGAGTCTTCACCATATCTGTCATTGGAGAATGTTCTACTGATCTCCGTCCTATTGCTTGGAACCGGGATTGCTAGGTCCATGTCCTCGTGCCAACCACCTACCGCTTGACCATAGATGAGAAAATCGACGTCCATTCCATCAGGCACCCCCAATGACGGATAGAAGTCTGTAAATCTGGTCTCCCCTGGATCAGGGTAGGTTGCCGCGAACCTGGACTGGAAGACTTCAAGCTGCTCTTGATACAGTGCATCATACAAGGGGGACAAGGAGCGATACATGTCCAGCTGTGCTGTCTATTCATCACGCCACCATCCCCCGCACGAACACCTCCACGTACTCCTTCATCCGCTCCACAATGCGCTCCCCGATCTCCCGGGCCTTCAGCACACTGGGGCGGGCCTCCAGGCACTTGAACACATCGTCCTTCAGCGGCTCCTGACCGCTGAAGATGTACGACTCGATCAGGTTGGCGAACTGCTTCTGGTCCAGGTGCTCCTCCTCGCAGAGCTTCTGCAGGGCGAGCACGCGCTGGTCCTCCCAATACTTGGCGAACTCGTCCTGGATGCGGTCCGGGTCGGTGATCTTGGGCAGGTGCTCGGCGATGAACTTCTCGATCAGCTCGCGCTTGCTGCGTAGCTCCACGTCGCTGCTGAGCAGGGACATGATCTGCTTGCGCATGTCCTTGCCCTTGTCGGTGTTCTCCTCCTCCTTCAGGCGGGCCAGCAGCTTCAGGATGTAGGCCACGTTCACCTCGTCCCGGTGCACCAGCACCACCTCGAAGTCGATGTCCTCCAGGATGCTCTGCTTCTCCTTGGTGCCCTGGCGCTGCACGCTTTCACGCAGGTCGAGGTACTTGCTGGTGTACTCGGCGAAGACCTGGTCGGTGACGGGCAGGTCGCGCCAGTCGAATTCCGCATAGGTCTTCAGCACGTTCAGCAGGCGGATCAGCTCCCGGAACACCTTCACGAAAGCCAGCTTGATCTCCTCGTGCTGCAGATCATCCACCGATCGCACCGTAGGGGCCAATTCCAGCAGCTGTTTGTACGCCGCGATGAACTGGCCTACCAGCTTCTCGTAGGGCGGCAGGAAGATCACCTCCTTCGCATCCTTGTTGCTGAACAGGGCGAGCGCATCGTCGGTGGCCCCCTTCAGGTTGCGGTAGGCTACGATGTTGCCCTGGCTCTTCTTCTCGTTCAGGATGCGGTTGGTGCGGCTGTAGGCCTGGATCAGCCCGTGGTAGCGGAGCTTCTTGTCCACGTACAGGGTGTTCACCTTCTTGGCGTCGAAGCCGGTGAGCATCATGTTCACCACCAGCACCAGGTCTATCCGGTCCCGGTCCTTGGCGTTGGCCTTCTCCCGTTCCCGCAGCTTCTTGGTGATGTCCTTGAAGTAGTTCTCCATCCCCTTCTGGTCGCGGGTGCTGAAGGCGGTGCCGAACTGGGCGTTGTAGTCGGTGATGATGCGGTCCAGGGCCTCGCGGCTGTGGCCGCTGCCGTAAGTGGTGGGCGGCTCGCTGGCCAGGGTGTCGTCCTCCGGCAGGGCGCCCACGGCCTCCTCATCCTCCTCGTTGGTGCCGTAGCTGTAGATGGCCGCGATGCGGAGGTCGTGCCCGCCGGCCTCCCTGCGCTGGCGGAACAGGTCGTAATACTTCAGCAGCGTGGGGATGCTGCTGATGGCGAAGAGGGCGCTGAACGACCGGTCGTGCGTCTTGCGGTCGTGGATGCTCAGGATGTGGTCAACGATCTTGCCCAGGCGGGTCTCGTCGTCCAGCACTTCAGCCCGGTCGATGTCCTCCACCTCCACGTCCAGCTCCACCCCGTCCTTGGCCTTGTACTTGCCCACGTACTCCACGCTGAAACGCAGCACGTTCTCGTCCCGGACGGCGTCGGTGATCACGTACTTGTGCAGGCACTCGCCAAAGAGATCCTTGGTGGTTCTCTTTCCGAGAGCGTTTTTCGCGGCATTGGCTGCGAAGATAGGCGTTCCAGTGAAGCCAAACATCTGCACGTTCTGGAAATAGTCGTTGATGCGCTTGTGGGTCTCTCCGAACTGGCTGCGGTGGCATTCATCGAAGATGAAGACCATGCGTGCGTCCTTCAACGCCTCCACCTTCTTCTCGTGCCGCACCTTGCTGATGGCGATGTGCAGCTTCTGGATAGTGGTGACGATGAGCTTGGTGTTCGGGTCCCCCAACTGCTCCACCAGGCCGCGCGTGTTCTCGGTGGCGTCCACGCTGCCCTCCTTGTAGTCGTTGAAGTCCTCCATGGTCTTGTAGTCGAGGTCCTTGCGGTCCACGACAAAGACCACCTTGGCCACCTCGGGCAGGCCCATGATCACCTGGCTGGCCTTGAAGCTGGTGAGGGTCTTGCCACTGCCGGTGGTGTGCCAGATGTAGCCGTAGTTGTCCGTGCGCTCCTTGGGGGCCGGGTCGTAGCGGCGCACCTTCTCCACCAGCCTTTCCACGGCGTACACCTGGTAGGGGCGCAGCACCATCAGCCGCCGGTCGCGGTCGTTCATAACCACGTAGTGCCCCAGCATCCGGCCCAGGCGGGGGATGCTCAGGAAGTCGGCCGCGAACTCCTTCAGTTCGCTCTTCCTCCGGCTGTGCTCGTCCGTCCAGAAGAAGGTCTGCGCGAAGCTGAGCGCCTCGATGGGGTTGTTCACGTAGTACTTCGTGTTCACCCCATTGCTGATGGCGAAGAGCTGGATGTACTGGAACAGCCCGCCGTTGGCCCAGAAGCTCTGGCGCTTGTAGCGGATGATCTGGTTGAAGGCCTCCTTCAGCTCCAGTCCGCTGCGCTTCAGCTCCACCTGCACCACGGGCAGGCCGTTGCACAGGATGGTGACATCGTAGCGGTTGGTGTAGCTGCCCACATTGGTCACCTGCTGGGTCACCTGCCAGCGGTTGGCCGCAGGGTCGCCACCATCGAAGAAGCGCACGTAGGTCACCGTGCCGTCCTCCCGCTCCAGGGCGTAGCGGTCCCGCAGGATCTTGCTGCGGTCGTAGAGCGTGCCCTTCTGCAGGTGGTTCAGGAGGCGGGTCATGTCCCGCTGCGTGAATGAGGTGCCGTTGAAGGTCTCCAACTGCGCCTGCAGGTTGGCCAGCAGGCCGGCATCATCCTGGATGGCCACGATCCCATAGCCCATGCCCCGTAGCTGGGCTACCAGCTCGGCTTCGAGGAGGGCTTCGGGGCGCGTGGTCATTGATAATTCCTAGGAGTTGGTCGGTGCTTTGTTAACACCAATTAACTACTCGGCTGTGAATATCTGATGTTTGTCGTTATTCGTGGCGGTTTCGTCGTATTACATTAGGACCATCCTCCCCAGGGCACCACGCAGCATGTTCGAGAATTTTCCGGTCAAGGTCGTCGACCCCTTGCCCTCAAGGATCGATCCATGTCCGATCGTTCAGGCGGTCTTTGAGGTCCGGTTCACGACCAAGACCCCATGGGCCCAGTTGCCTGGAAGGGTGGCCGGCCTCCTGGGCGATCATTACACGGGCCAGGAACTGCCTCTGTTCGCCCTGCCCGACCAGTTCAAGCAGCAGATCCCGGGCAGCGTACACCTGCCCCAGTACCAATTCCATTCGGACCAGTTCGTAGTCAACGTCGGGCCACAGATGATCGGCCTTGGCGTCCAGACCATGCAGTACCCTGGATGGAACGTGGTGCATGAAGAGCTGAGCACCTTCCTGCGGAGTGTGATAGACGATGGCTTCATGGAGGAAGGTGCGCGGCTGGGTGTGCGATACAGCGACTTCTTCGAGTTCAACATCTTCGAACACATCGATCTGGAGATCGCTGTGAACGGTGCCCCCATCAACGACAAGGATCGGCAGTTCACCACCGTTTTTCAGGAAGGCCCCATGACCATCCGGCTGGTACTGATCAATGGCGCCATCATGGAGAATTCGCACGGCCCACGCCGTGGCTCGGTGTTGGACATCGATGTGGCGTTCGGTCCGCTGGACTTCGAGCTGCATGCGGAGGTGCTTGAACAACGGTTCACGGAAGCCCACGACGTGATCAAGAAGCTCTTTTTCGGCCTGGTGAACGCCGATCTCTTGAACGACCACAAACCCGAATATGCATGAGCAGCAAGTTGCCGTACGCTGAGCCTCGGGTCTATAAACTGGACGAGGACCTTCTGACGAACATGGACCCAGGCATGTGGTCCACGACCCTCTCCGCTGATGAGCAGGACCTGCTCATCAGGCAACTCGGGGACCGGGGATGGGGCCGCATGCTCCTGTTCACCAAGTACTACACCCCTGGCTGGGGTGAAGGGAACAGGCAGATCTCCCCCCGTGGGCAGGCGGCCATGCTCCGCTTTCTGGAGCAGGTGAGCTTTCGCAAGGACGCCAACCCGAGCGTGTTCCTTTCTGATGACGGAGAGCTTCAGCTGGCCTGGAACGATACCGATGGTAAGGCGGTACAATTGCTCTTTGGCCCGAACAGCATTGAAGTCTTCCATGAAGCCCGGATGCGGGAGGAATCACTTCCTCTCAACGCGTATCCGGAGCTCGCCGCAGAGTTCAGTCATGTCTGATCAGTTGGTGGGCGAAGAGGAGGAGTTGGTGCGTGCCGTGTGCAGCCCGGACGGATATGACCGGGACGCAGGCCGTATTTCCTCCCTGCTGATGACCGGAAAGAACACGTCCGTAAGCCGCACCAGGCTCATTCCACTTCAGGACCACTGGGAACTCTTTCGGCGGTGTGTGGAGAAGCCGGACGTAAGAAAGCTGGAGTTGTGTGCTACGATCACCATCCCGGAGTTACGGGCCATCGCCGAGCAACACGCCAAGGACTATAACATCCCGAAGCGGGAGATCAAGGTGGTGGTGAAACCCAATAGCTGCTGGAAGCCACCCGATGGGCATGCGGAGATCGAGGGAAGGCTCTCACAGGGTCTCGCCAACACCATCATCAAGAAACTTCATTATCTGAAGGAGGATGGCTCCCTGTGGACCTTCGATGGTGTAAGACTGGTCGCCCAAGAGGATGCGGCCTGACGGGTGGCGGAACCCGATCCAACTGCTATCTTTTTCTGGATGGCTGTGCAACCTAATGCACCACGCGCTGGATCGCAGGACTGTAGCAGCCATCTCTGAATAGGCCGGCTGAGCCGAGCACCGTCATTCCACGAACATCCATTCTGCCCGGTCCTTGGCCCGAAGCAGATAGACCCCCGCTCGGTCTGGAGACCAAAGCGTGGTACCCGGGCCATCTACCACGCGACCGGTCACATCCACCATCCAGACAGGTTCGTTGAAGGTGAGCATCGTGCTTCGGCCAACCAGATTGCCCGACGGTAGTAACGCGCCAGCCACCTGCTTGGAGTACCAGGCACTTACCGTATGCGAATACGTTGAAGAACCGTCAGCGTCCACCTGCCTCAAGCGGTAGTAATTCATGCCTGGTAGCGGCGACCGATCCAACCAATCATAGTGCTGGACCGACAACGAGTTTCCCGCTCCTGATAGCTGACCAATGACCGACCAACGTTCAGCATCAGTGCTCCGCAAGATCTCGAAGAAAGCGTTGTGCTGCTCGGTGGCAGTGACCCATTCCACGCGAATGCCTGCACCGACCTGTTCGGCCCTTAGGTCGAGCAACTCCACGGGAAGAACAAGGCCACCGCAAGGCGTCACCATAAGCTGCCGCCCCCCGTTCGGTATGGCCGTACGCACCGTGACGAACGGCGTGAGCACTGGCACCAAATGGTCATTGACCACCAGCGGTTCCGTATAGGACCCGGCGAGAAGCGGTGGGCCGGGAGCGCATGCCGCACCCTGATAGTTATCCCCGGTGGCCGCATCGATCAAGGCCATGTTCACCGGATAGCTCCCATTCGTATTGAAGCCCAGGGGGGCCGCCGACATCAAGATCGAGTTCGGCGATGTATACGGGCGCGAAGTACTGATGAACTGACTGTTCGTGAATGTCCTTTCCCACACAATGGCGCCCGAGGCGAGCGAGGCCCGCAAGGCCATCGCGAAGTACTGGTTGGGGTCCCAGGCTTGTCCGGCGATCACGAATTCCTGGGTGCCGGCATACCATACCAACCCACCACTGGTGTTCATGGAAAAGGGTGAGGTGATGACCAGAGCATTGCTCAGAGGGAACAGTTCGGCACCCAAACGGAAAACTGCAGGTACCGTGGCATTCCTCAAGTAGGACACTACGAACCCGTTCGTACTATCAGGAACCACCCTGTGAGTGAACTCATGGTTCCAGCTTCCAAAGGTCCGGAAAAGAAGTGGATTGCCATTCAGGTCCCACCGCATGACGCTTATATCCCGCGCACCGGCCCCAAGATCGGTATAACCGAAAACGACCAAAGTGTCATTGCTGATAAAAACCTGTCTTGCAAAACCCACGCCAGGGTGGTCTACCTCCCGCAGCCACTGCAAGGCACCTGCTGCGTTCAAGCGGGCAACGACCTCGTTCCTAGATCCGTTCGGCCCCGTATGTCCGACCACGTAGAGATCTCCGGAAAGGGACTCGACCACATCTATGAAATAGTGAAAGTCCGCGTCCGTGGTCACCGAACTGCTCCAGAGAAGATTGCCTGCAGCGTCCAACCTGGCAACCAGACCGTGCGAGAAGGAGTTCCTACGCTCCTGGCCCACAGCCACGATATCCCCATTGGCCGCTACAATGACCTTGGAAAATCCAGCACTGGGCCAGCCCGGTCCATTGTCCACCAAGTATCGGGCCCATTGAACAGCGCCCGGATCGAACCGGACCACCAGGCCCGAATCACCCCCAACGCCGCTAGCACCCACGATATCACCATTGTTCAGGACCGCGATGGAAAAAGGAGAAAGGAAGCCACCCGATCCTGCGGTCTCCACTTCCCACTCCTGTGCCGGTAGCAGGAGGATCGAGACCGTGAACAACAGGGCGCATAGGCAACGGGGAACCCGGCGATCCGCCCCATACGCTGCCGGACGTCCTTTCTCAGCTGGCTTGTTGGTCAAGCCGATCCCCTTCAATGCCCCGCTCCACACCAGTGTCATCGGCATCCCCTTTGCAGGGAACCGCCCGACAGCCGGTTCTGGGCAGAGGTCGTTCATCGGTCTACATCACCCTCACAACGCATCCAAGAACTCCTTCTCCGAGATCACCTCCAGCTCCGCGCCCCTGGCCACCAGCTCGTTCGCCTTCTTCTGCTTGCGGCTCATGCCGTCCGGGCCTACACGGTAGTCCTGCTGGCCCACCACCAGGTAGTGGGTGCCGCCGGTCACGTTGTTGCCCACGATGCCGCCCAGGTCCGCCACCAGTTGCTGGGCCTCGCTGCGGGTCATGGACAGCATGGTGCCGGTGAATACCACGCTCCGGCCGTAGAAGGGGCTGTCCGGATCGTGTTTGCTGGGATCGCCCACGATGGGGGCTGTACGGCGTGCCGCGCGGATGGCGCCGCTGGGGCTGTAGCCACCAGCATGCATCCGGCCCAGGTTGATACCGAGCTTCGGGCCCAGTTCCTCCTTGCTGGCCACCCCTTTCTCCGCGAAGGCCAGCAGGGCCAGGCGGGCCGTGGCCTCACTGTCCGCGCCGGCGCGGTGGTGTTGTAGCGGTATGGCGTGCAGGCGGCAGAGCGGGCCCAGGCCATAGCTGGGCAGCCCGGTCCACACCTGCTTGGCGAACACGTAGCTGCAGGCATACTCCAGGGTGGGCAGCGGGCGCCCGTAGTACTCCAGGCTCTTGCGCAGCACGCTCATGTCAAAGGCGGCGTTATGGGCGATCAATAGCTGGCCTTCCACCAGCGGACCAAGCTCTTCCCACAGTTCATCGAACGGGGGGGCATCCGCCACATCCTCGGGGGCGATGCCGTGTACCGCCCGGTTGATGCCATCGAAGTGCGGGTAGCTCGTGGGGCGCACCAACCAGGAGCGTGTGCCCACCACCTGCCCACCCCGCACCTCGGTCAGGCCCACCTCGCAGGCACTATCCCGGGCTGCGGTGGCCGTTTCAAAGTCGATCGTGAGGAAGTCCATGGCTCAGGATCAGTGCCTTGTGCAAGATACCAGCCCATCAACCGCAACTCGGCAAATAGCTCAGCTTCGAGAAGGGCTTCGGGTTGGGTGGTCATTGCGCCAGATCAGACTGTAATCATAGCATGGGTCCCCAACCGGAAGCCTGTATCATCCAAGAATTGCTTGTTCGTCGCGGCGGTTATGGTTGCAGTAGGGTGCAGGCGATTGCAGACATGGGCCTTCTTGTCGGTATAGGGGGCTAGGTTCTCGTGAGCCTTAAGCAACCGTATCGTATTCTTCAGCTGTTTGATGCCCTTGGACTTGGCCTTCTTTGCGCTCCTCCTTTCCTTCAGTTCCACGAGATGGAGCGCATTCCCCTTGGTAAGCATGCCGTCACAGGTGCTCTCCTTTTTGTTCGTGCCAGGCTTGTAGAGTATGATGCAGTAGTCGATAGGCGTGAAGATCACCGTGCCCCCGTTCGTGTTAACCACCTTCGCAACCCATAGAGTTGGATCGACGAGAGTGTAGAACGCCTTGCTCTGTCCCACTCCATCACGAAGACCGAACAGGACATCGTTCAGCGTCACATCACACCCGGTACCGAAGAACGTCATGCTTAGTCGTCGTTCGGCTCCGTGGAGTTGTTGCTCAAGCCGCCAGACAGCCCCTGCTCGATCTCCAGCAACTTGTCGAAGCGCTCATTGCTCTCGTGCAGCCAGTGGTTCAGCGCGTTCTCGTCGCTCAGGATGCCTTCGTACCGTTCCACCTTGGTAATAAGGCCATCGGTGCCCAGTTGGTAGAACGCGGCATCGTTCGCGTCTAAGAGGGCATGCTCGGGCACGATCGCAGTGATCCGCTCCCTCAGCTTCGGGTCGATCTTCACCGCCTCATGCTCCCACAGACTTCTGGCCTGTATGCAGAGACTGAAGTGTGCAAGCAGATATGGGCTGTGCGTGGTGATCACCAGCTTGTTGTTGGCCTCGTTGAACCTTAAAAGGCTTTGCAGCATTTCCCATTGGCTGGTGGGGAACAGGTTCTGCTCGGGCTCCTCCACGATATTGATGAAGGCCGACTTATTGAACTTTGCTGCGAGCACAGACAGAGCTAAGCGCCGTTGCTCATCGGTAAAATCCTTGTTGGCCCAAATGGCCTCAACATCCTTGCTGAAGCGCGCACTCTCCTCGGCACTCATCTGCTCGGAAGCATCATTTGCCACTTTCCGTTTGATGGTCCGGGCCAAGAACCGAGAAACCAAATACAAAGGCACAAGCGATTGAAAGCCGCTTGAAGCGTCATTCAGGTCCAACGGCTTTTCCAGTCCCGGGCCACGCAGTTGAACTACCCCACGTGTCTTGTTGTATATGGCCGTTGTCTGGTTGATAGGCAGTTCAACACCTCCATTCATGGCCTCCTTTGCACGGTCAAATGCATCCACAAATTCCAACAGCGCTGGCGATGTCATTTTCAACGCCTTGGGTTTGCTCACGTAGGCAATGAAGTTGCGCTCGGCTGGCGCGTAGATCACTTGAGGCAAGTGGTAAGCTCCAGCTGGCTTTCTGGAGACCTCAAGCCTTCCCTTGGAGTAGCGCAAATGGTAGGCTTCTCCGTCATACTCGATCTCGGTCTGTGCTCGCTGGTAAGCCTTCAACCGATGATATAACAGCCGCGTATTGAAGTTGCCTACACGTACTGCCTTCTTCTTGGGAAGATCGCCTCTAACAAGTGCCTTCTCCATCCACGTGAACGTGGAGATCAGCTTGGCCACACTGCTCTTGCCGCTGCCTTGGTCGCCAATGAACACGGTGACCTTTCGGATGTCGATGAAGCCATCGCCCTCCAGCAAGCCCTCTTTGATGGGGCCGAATTCCTTGATCCTGATCCTTGCCATGGTTCGGCTAAAGTACTGTGCGCCTTTGGGTTATTGCCTTTGCGCGATTCCGGATCTAGCCCGGAATGACAGCCTACACGAACATCTGCTGCAACAACCCCTTCTTCCACTGCTGCGCCGCCGCCACCGCCTGCGCCACTCCCGCCACCTTCGCATCCAAGGCCATCAGGAAGGACGTGATCTTCTTTTGTTCTGGGAGACTTGGAATTCTGACAGTACCACTGAGCAAATAGTCCGAATCGGCTGTTATGTACCGGTCGCCCACCAGTACGACTTTTCTGAGGTAGTTATTCGCTCTAGTTGTATCGCTGAAGTAATACTCCAGGAATCTTGGGTCAGCGAGTTCCTTAACCTTGAAGGTGAAGTACAAGGTCGAAAGCAGACCATCCCTGCAGAGATTGGCTTTGAATGAGCCAAACGGGGCAGTGGTACTGATACTCTTCGCATAAACGAAGTCGTTCATCCTGGTCTTCACGTAGTTGAGATGATTCACGTTGTCATAGGTGTCCTGCAGCAGTTCTTTCCTATCAACGATGCCAAACCTTGATGAGAGAGAGAGGATGTCATTAATCCCAAACTCCCCATCCTTATTGTTCTCCGAATACCTTTCAAGTAGTTGGGCCAATCGATACTCCTTATAGTCACCAGTGAATCCAGGAAACCTAAGCTTCTGATCCAGTAACTGCTGCATGACTGCCTGCTTGTACCGCTCCAGCAACACCTGCTTGCGCTTCAGCTGCTGGATCTTCCGGTCCACCGCGCCCAGGAAGGCCGCGATCTTCTGCTGTTCGGGGAGGGTGGGGGCAACAACCAGCTCAAAAGCACGGAGATCATTGCCGTAGATCCTCGTGATCGTCGTCGAGTTCAGCTTCGACCAGTCGATCCTCGTTAGTAGCAGAAAGAGGAAGTCGTTGACAGCATGGTCCTCGGGATTGTCGATCCAAACGATGTTCGAGTCCTGGTAGTAGCTATCCTGCCCGTCGAATTGCACACACTTTCCAACGGTACCTGCGCAAGTGATCAGCGTTTCACCAGCCTTCGGGTAGTTGTAACGCTCCCTGTACTCCTCAAACAGCTCGCGGGATATGTACGAATCGGGTTTACCGCCAAGCGTTCCGATCTTATAGAACGGCACATCTCCACTTTCTGCAGTCTGGTCCGCAAAGATCCTCTTGCACATCAGGATCTCACACCCATCACCAAGAGCACGCTTCCTCCAGTCTCCTGTGAACCCTGAGAACCGTAACGACGGAACCTGTTGCTTCACCTTCTCCATCACCTCTGCCTCCATCACGCGAACGGCATTTCGATCCCCAGCTCCTTGCAGTACCCCGCCAGCTCAGCATCTGTCGCTTTCATGACCTGCTCCAGCGCTTGCAGCTCCTTGGCCACGGCGCCCAGGTCCACGGCCTCCTCGGCCTCGAAGGTGTCCACGTAGCGCGGTATGTTCAGGTTGTAGTCGTTGGCCTTCACCTCGTCCAGGGTGGCCACGTGGCTGTACTTCTCCTGCTCCGTACGCTCCCGATAGGTGCTCACGATGCGGTCCACATCCTCCGGCCGCAGCTTGTTCTGCGTCTTCACCTTCTCGTAGTGCTGGCTGGCGTCGATGAAGAGCACGTCATCCGTCCTGCGGCCTTTCTTCAGCACCACGATGCAGGTGGGGATGCCGGTGCCGTAGAAGATCTGCGCGGGCAGGCCGATCACGGCATCCAGCACATTGAGGTCGCGGA
>JAGQVR010000548.1 GCA_020437875.1 Flavobacteriales bacterium | reverse complement strand
ATCTCAGCTGCCCGCGCCGTTCATCAGGGCCCTCAGCAGCCCGACGGCCTCTTCGGATGCCCAATCCGCGTCCCCGCGCAGCCGGCCGATTTCCCGCCCCTCGGGGTCCAGCAGCACCGTGGTGGGCAGACCGAAAACACCCATCTGCCGCGACATGCTCTGGCGGGGGTCGAGGTAGACGGGCAGGTCCGTCACCCCTTCCTCCTCGAAAAAGCGCCGGATCGCGGGCGGCGGATTGCGCCCTGACGCCACGGTCACCACGGCAAACCTCTCCCCGCCCAGTTCCCGCTGCAGGGCATCGAGCGAGGGCATCTCCTCGCGGCAGGGGGCGCACCAGGTGGCCCAGAAGTTCAGCACCACATACTGCCCCTCGAAGGCCGCGAGCGTCTGCTCTGCCCCGTCCATGTCGGTGAAGGTCACCTCGGGGGTATCCTGCGGCGCATCATGCAGCACCATCGCCCGCATGTCGCCTTGCAGCAGATCCTCCAGCCCGTCGGCCGCCACGGCATTTGCACCGAAGCACAAGGCCATGTAGAGCGGGGCGAGTCGCAGATGACGGAACATTCACTTACCTCCGGGGGGTCTCGGGACCATGTCGAACAAGAGCTCGAACGCAATGTGGGGCG
>JAGQVR010000547.1 GCA_020437875.1 Flavobacteriales bacterium | reverse complement strand
CGCGATGACCCTCATCACGTGGTGCACGGCGTTTCCGTAACCAAGCTCGGCCTGGATCGGAGGCATGAAGCCGAGCTCGTTTCGAAGTAGGTACGACTGCGGACACTCCGCGTACGCAGCGAGTTCGCTGTAGGTGATGGTCAGGTCGGGAACCTCGAGCGCCTTTGCCGCCGCACTCGTCGGATGTCCGTGATCGGACTGTGCATGCCTCATGCACTCGGTCAGGTAGGGCGAGTCCTTCCGGCTCTGTGTGTTCACCTTCCGATGCGATGAGAGCGCCACCCAGTCTCTGGCGCGTGTGAGGGCCACGTAGAACAGCCGGCGTTCGTCGGCATCGGTGCCCTCGTACCGGGTGACGTCGAAGCTCCCCGGAGGAAGCAACCACTCCTGAGCGGTGCCGTTTCGTGACGACGGGAATCGTCCCTGGGTGAGCGACGGGAGGAACACAATCGGCCACTCGAGGCCCTTGGCGCCGTGCACGGTCCCGAGCGCGACGCCCTCTGCGAGCAGATCCTCCTCGCCGTCGAAGTCGTCGTAGCTACCGTTGGCATAGTTCACGAGCAGCAGAGCGAAGTTCTTGTAGAACCACTCTCCACCGATGTCGCCACCGACCTGCTCGCCCGGATTC
>JAGQVR010000546.1 GCA_020437875.1 Flavobacteriales bacterium | reverse complement strand
CGCCGACCTCCCGATGAGACCCTACCCCGACAACTGGGCCGTCATCATCCCGGTGGCCAACGAGTCCGACGACTTCGCCCCGCTGATGGCCGCGCTGCGCGGATCGCTCGACCAGCTTGAGGGTGGAAACGTCTATTTCATCGTCGACAAGGCGTCCACCGACAACACGCTCGAACTCTGCCAACAGGCGGAGCAGGAGGACAAACGGTTCCACACCGTCTGGGCGCCGGAAAACAAGAACGTCGTCGATGCCTACCTGCGCGGTTTCCGCGAGGCGGTGGACAAGGGATACGAAATCATCATCGAGATGGACGGCGGCCTGTCGCACGACCCGCGGGCGCTTCCCGGTTTCCTGCGCGCGCTGCACGAGGGCAACGACTGCGCCTTCGGCAGCCGCTACATCAACGGCGGCTCGATGGTGGACTCCGCATGGCGCCGCCGCCTGCTGTCCAAAGGCGGCTCGCTGCTTGCCAACGTCCTGCTCGGCGTGCGTTTCCACGACATGACCTCGGGCTACCAGGCGTTCCGCCGCGAGGTGCTGGTGCGGCTGCTCGAATACCCGCTGCTCTCGAAGGCGCATTTCTATCAGACCGAGGTCCGCTACCTGCTGCGTCGGGAAAAGGCGATCGAG
>JAGQVR010000545.1 GCA_020437875.1 Flavobacteriales bacterium | reverse complement strand
GCATCGGAAGTACGCCATTGTTCGGTCAATGCCGATCTTTCGGCCATGGACCTCAGCGTGGTGATCCCCTTGTACAACGAGCGCGAGTCGCTGCCCGAGCTCGTGGACCGGGTGCATCGTGTGGCCACGGACATGGGACTGGACTACGAGGTGGTGCTGGTGGACGATGGCAGCAACGACGGGTCGTGGGACGAGATCGTGCGGCTGCGCACGGCGAACGCCCGGGTGAAGGGGATCCGGTTCGGGCGCAACTACGGCAAGAGCCCGGCGCTGAACGCCGGATTCGAGGCTGCCTCGGGGGAGGTGGTCATCACCATGGACGCCGACCTGCAGGACGATCCGGACGAGATCCCCGGCCTGTACCGCATGGTGCGGGAGGAGGGTTACGACCTGGTGAGCGGCTGGAAGAAGAAGCGCTACGACCCATTGAGCAAGACCCTGCCCACCAAGCTCTTCAATTGGGCCACGCGCCGGATGTCCGGCGTGAAGCTGCACGATTTCAACTGTGGGCTGAAGGCCTATCGGGGCGAGGTGGTGAAGCACATCGAGGTGTACGGTGAACGGCACCGGTACATCCCCTTCATCGCGAGCAAGGAAGGCTACCGGAAGATCGGGGAGAAGGTGGTGAAGC
>JAGQVR010000544.1 GCA_020437875.1 Flavobacteriales bacterium | reverse complement strand
CACATGCTGGGCATGCTGCCGGTGCTGGGGGTGCATGCGTTCGAGCAGGCGCCGGCCCCCACGGCCAAGGCCAGCCCGGTGCTGACCTGCAAGGGCAAAGGCGTGCTGGCCACGGGTTACGAGGCGAGCCAGGGTTTTGTGGTCAAGGCCGGTTCGCAGGCGGTGGCCGAGGCGGTGCCGTCGATGGCGCAGCACGTGCGCGGCATGTACGACCTGCGGCAAGAACTGATCGCCAACGGCGTATTGGCGCTGGAAGCGGGCCTGTACCGCTTCACGCAGGACTTCAGCTTCAGCTCACCCAGCACGGCCGCTGCCGTGGTGCTGGGCCGCAGTGCGAACGGGCGCATTGAGTGGAAAGACGCGCAGGGGCGGACGCTGAAGGCGTTGCAGGAGGCGGAACTCTCTTGAACCTGTTAAAACGTACAGCCATTCCAAAGTGATGCCTCATAAATTACCATTATGGTAAATTTCATCATCGTTTCCGAGTACAGTGGCGGTCCGACGCCGGGCGACCGGGTCAAGATCGACGGTGGTCCGTTGTATTCGTTGGAGCGGGTGCAGGGGCTGGCGGTGCAGCCTGGTGGTTTGCTCCTTTGGACCAGGAAGTGCTCACGGGATGTTGCGAACTTGAC
>JAGQVR010000543.1 GCA_020437875.1 Flavobacteriales bacterium | reverse complement strand
CGCGGTGAGGGCGTAGCCGTATTCGAAGCCGAGCACCGCGTACTCGCTCAGGGTGGAGTTGTAGATCTGGAACAGCGCCTGGCCCTGCTTCAGGTGCTTCAGGTGGATGTGCTCCTCGTCGCTGTCCTCCACCTTCACGATGGCATGGCGATGGCTGAAGGTGCCGCGCTCCACGTCCTGGCCGGTCATGCGCACGGGATGGCCTTCCAGCAGCAGCGACCCGTAGGCCAGCAGCTCGCCCATGCTCCAGTCCAGCTTGTCCTCCTCCAGCATCTTCTCGCGGGCCTGCAGGATGCGCTCCAGCTTGCTGAAGAACTTCTTGCCCTCGGGCACCTCGGCCAGCTTGTGGCCGATGAACTCCAGGGTCTTGCGGTCCACACCGGTGTCCGGGCTCTTGGCGAAGACGGAGCGGTCCGGGCGCTCGAAGCCCTTCCAGCGGTCGGCGAGGAAGGGCTTGATGCTGCTCTTCTCGATCTGCTTGCTCTCGTCCAGCCGCTCCTGCAGCATCTGCTGGAACTGCTGCTCCATCTCCTTGGCCAGGTCGGCCTCGATGGCGCCGCTCTCCTCCAGCTTCTTCCGGTAGATCTCGCGCGGATCGGGGTGCTTGGCGATGGCCTTGTACAGCACCGGCTGGGTGAA
>JAGQVR010000542.1 GCA_020437875.1 Flavobacteriales bacterium | reverse complement strand
CCTGGCTTGAGTGGGCCTCATCGATGATGATCGCGAACCGCCGGCCACGATGTTCGTTGCCGAGATCATCGAGGATGAACGGAAACTTCTGAACCGTGGTGATGATGATTTTCTTGCCAGCGGCCAGAAACTGCCGTAAATCGCCAGAATTTCCAGCGTGTCCGACTGTCGCCGAGACCTGCGCGAACTGTTTGACGGTGTCCCGGATCTGGTCATTGAGGACGGTGCGATCCGTGACAACGATCACTGAATCGAAAAGAGGTTCGTCGTTTTGCTTGAGTTCCACCAATTGGTGGGCGAGCCAGGCGATGCTGTTGCTCTTGCCGCTGCCGGCTGAGTGCTGGATCAGGTAACGCTCGCCGACGCCGTTTGCTTGGGCGTGGGTGAGCAGCTTCCGCACTACATCGAGCTGGTGGTAACGGGGCCAAAGCTGCACCCGGGTTTTCTTCTTGTTGCCGCTCTTCTTTTCCTCGACCATCTGAGCGTAGTTCTCGAGGATATCGGTCAGGCTGCGTCGAGTGAGAATTTGTTTCCAGAGATAATCGGTCTTGATGCCGTTTGGATTCAGCGGGTTGCCCGCCCCGTGATTCCACCCCTTGTTGAACGGGAGGAATCGCGAGGCGCGACCCTTGAGTTCAGT
>JAGQVR010000541.1 GCA_020437875.1 Flavobacteriales bacterium | reverse complement strand
ATCGGGGCCGAGTACCACGGCTACACCGCCGACGTCACGCGCACCCTGCCGGTGAACGGGCGCTTCACCCCGGAGCAGCGCCTGATCTACGACCTGGTGCTGCGCGCGCAGGAGGCGGGCATCGCCGAGGTGAAGGCGGGTGCGCCCTTCTTCGCCGCGCACAAGGCCGCCACGGCCGTGGTCGCCGCCGGGCTGATGGAACTGGGCCTGATCGACACCGAGAGCGAGGTGCGCCGCTACTTCATGCACGGCACCAGCCACTACCTGGGGCTGGACGTGCACGATGCCGGCACCTACGGCCCGCTCAGGCCCAACACCGTCATCACCGTGGAGCCCGGCATCTACATCGCCGAGGGTTCGCCCTGCGACCCGAAGTGGTGGGACATCGGCGTGCGGATCGAGGACGATGTGCTGGTGCTGGAGGGGGGCAACGAGGTCCTGAGCGCCTGCGTGCCGCGCACTGCGGAGGCGGTCGAGGCCATGATGGCGCAGGAGGCTCCGGAGCTTCCTGGCCGGTGATGGTTGTCCGCATGGGGAGGATGCTTATCTTTGCGGGCCCTTGCCGGAAAGGCGGGGTCTAATTCCACGAAGCGATGGCCAAGCAGAAGGGCAACCGCATCCAGGTAATCCTCGAATGCACCGA
>JAGQVR010000540.1 GCA_020437875.1 Flavobacteriales bacterium | reverse complement strand
CTGTGGCGAAGTCACGTTTTTGCGGTAAACTTGAAATAGGACACCTATTTTTCATTTATCCCCCGTTTCGGTGACTGCCATGCACCATCTCTCTTCGTTCGGCAAGACGCCCCCCATCATGACGGTGCAACAGCACATTTTGCAGGAGCAGCGGCGCTTTCCCGGTGCGTCGGGCGAGTTTTCCTGGCTGCTGTCGGCCATCACGATGGCCACCAAAATGATTCAGGCCAAGGTTCGCCGCGCAGGGCTCAGCGACATCCTAGGACAGCATGGCGAGATCAATGTTCAGGGGGAGATGCAGCAGAAGCTCGACGTCTACGCCAACGAAGCCTTGGTGCATTGCTTCAGCACGCGTGAATGCATTGGCGTGCTGGCTTCGGAAGAAAACGAAGAGCCCCTGCTGGTGCACCAGGGAAGTGAGAATGCCAAGTACGCGGTCGTGTTCGATCCGCTCGATGGATCGTCCAACATCGATGTGAACGTCAGCGTCGGCACGACGTTTTCGATCTTGCGTCGGCCGGCAGGTGCCCGATTGGATGAGCCGGAGAAGTGGGTTCTCCAACCTGGTAGGAAGCAAATTGCCGCCGGGTATGTCGTCTACGGATCGTCGACCATCCTGGTCTACAGTGCTGGGAATGGCGTTCAC
>JAGQVR010000539.1 GCA_020437875.1 Flavobacteriales bacterium | reverse complement strand
TGCCTGCGCCAGTTGCGGGTGAGCGAGGCGCGCACCTCGGGCGTGGTCCACTGCTGCGTGCCCACGAGGTCGTCCTCGCGGCCGGTGAGGGCCAGGCCCGTGCTGAAGGCCCAGTGGCCGTTGTCCCAGCCGGCGTTCACGCTTCCCCCGAAGGTGCGCACCCGGCCGATGTTCACGTAGCTGTAGCGCGTGCCCTGGACCTGCGCCAGGGTGATCAGGTCGCGGACGTCGTTCAGGAAGAGCCCGGCGTCGGCGGTGTACACGCTTTCCTTCCGCGCATGGCGGTAGGTGAGCGAGAGGTCGCCATGGTGGGCGCGTTCGGCCTCCAGGTCGGGGTTGCCCACGATGTCGTGGTTCACGTCCACGAAGTAGAAGTAGAGCTCTTTGAGCGAGGGCGCCCGGAAGCCCATGGCGTAGGCGCCGCGCAGCACGAAGCGTTCACCCAGGGCCCAGCGCGCGTTGAGGGAGGGCACGATGGGTGCGGCGTAGCGGGTGTTGTAGGCCACGCGGGCCGCGGGCCGCAGGGTGAGGCCCTTCGTCGGCCGCAGTTCCACACTGGCGAAGGCCGCGTAGTCGCCGATGGCCTGTTCGCCGTCGCCGATGCGTTCGCCGGTGCCGGTCTCGTGGTTCAGGTCCAGCCCGGCCTCC
>JAGQVR010000052.1 GCA_020437875.1 Flavobacteriales bacterium | reverse complement strand
AAGTGGCAGCTAGGCTGCGCTTCCGGCCTTCTTCTTTGCGCGCGGGTGGAACTGCAGGATGTTGCTGCGCAGATACTCGCGGTCCAGATGTGTGTAGATCTCCGTGGTCGTGATGCTCGCGTGCCCAAGCATCTCCTGTACAGCGCGCAGGTCGGCGCCACCCTCCACCAGGTGGGTCGCAAAGGAGTGGCGGAAGGTGTGCGGGCTGATCGACTTCCGGATACCGGCTGCAACGGCCAGTTCCTTCACCAGGTTGAAGACCGCCATCCGACTGATCGCTCCACCCCGGGCGTTCAGGAAGACCATATCCTCGCTCTTCGGCTTCAGGGGCAGGTGACAGCGGACACCTCGCAGGTAGGCTTCGATCCGGGCGATGGCCTCCGGGCCCACCGGCACGAGCCGCTCCTTATCACCCTTGCCTACAACGCGCAGGTAGCCCTCGTTGAAGTGCAACCATGACAGCCGCAAGCCACAGAGTTCGCTCACGCGCAAGCCGCAGCTGTACAGGGTCTCGATCATCGCCCGGTCGCGGTCCGCCATGGGCGCGCTCATGTCGATCGCCCCGATCATCGCATCGATCTCCGCCACTGTCAGGAATACGGGCAGCTTGCGCGCCATACGCGGGCCTTCCAGCAACTCGGTAGGGTCCGAGTCGATCACCTTGTCACGCAGCAACGACCGGAAGAAGACCCGTAGCGCGCTGAGGTAACGTGCCTGGCTGGTGGCCTTGGCTCCGCCCTTGGCCGTATGCGTGATGTAGGCCTGAAGGTCGTCCAGCCGGATGGCGGTGGGGGCGAGGGGGGGCTTCTGGGCCTCGGCGAACGCGCGCAAGCGCTTCACATCGCGCACATAGGCCTCCACGGTGCGGTCGCTCAACGATCGCTCCAGCTTCAGGTGCATGCGCAGGTCGGTCAAGGCCTCATCCCATCCCACCATGCGAAGGTCAGTTCCATACCGGACCCCGGGTAACCGCATTCGGCGTCTTCTGCGAACCGCCGGATGTTCACCGAAGTACGCAACTTCGCGGCATGCGCATCCTCATCATCAACGGACCGAACCTGGACCTCCTTGGAACGCGCGAGCCGCATATCTATGGCCATCGCAGCTTCGAGGACTACCTGGATGAACTGCGTGCCGCGTTCCCGAAGGTGGTCCTTGATCACCGCCAGACCAACGAAGAGGGGGGCATCGTGAGCGCCTTGCGTGACATGAGCGCTGAGGTGGACGCCTTCATCCTGAACGCCGGTGGCTATTCACATACCAGCGTGGCCATCCACGACACGATCAAAGCGATCGACAAGCCCGTGGTGGAGGTGCATATCAGCAACATCCATGCGCGGGAGCCCTTCCGCCATCATACGATCACCGGCGCGGCCTGTGCGGGGATCATCACGGGGTTCGGGCTCGAAGGTTACCGAATGGCCTTGGACCGCCTGGTTCGCCTCGTGTAGCGGAATGCGTCCATGTCAAGCTGCGAAAAGCGGCGGTGGCGCAGGATGAAGCGGTCGAAGGCGATGCTCCTGTGGTAGATCCCGCTGAGGTCGGGATCCTCCTCGGTGCGCATCAACGCACGGCGTTGGCGTACTACATGCGGCAGGCGTTGGTAGAAGTGCCAGTGCGCCCTGATCACCTCCCAGGTATGGCGGCCATTGCCTTCAACGAGGAACTTGATCCCCGCGAATCCGTCGAGGATCATGCGGCGCAGCAGCCACCACCAGGCCCAGCCATTGTGCAGGTTCTTCATGAGCACGATCAGGCTGTTGCGGAAGTTGAGGTAGGTCTTGCGCGGCGAGCGGTAGTCCAGGGATCCACCACCAACGTGGTATACCACCGCACTGCTCGTATAGCCGATCGTCCAGCCCATGCGCCGCAAGCGCCAGCACAGGTCGATCTCCTCCATGTGCGCGAAAAGGTCCGCATCGAAGCCGCCGGCCTGGCGGAACGCCTCCGCTCGGATCAGCATGCAGGCCCCGGTCGCCCAGAACACCTCTCGTTCATCGTCGTACTGCCCCGTGTCCTCCTCCGTGATCTCGAAGATCCGGCCACGGCAGAAGGGATAGCCGTTCCGATCGATGAAACCACCCGCCGCACCGGCATGCTCGAACTTGCCGGGCTCCTTCAACGAGCGCACCTTCGGCTGGCAGGCCGCCATGCGCGGGTCCTGATCGAGGTAGGTGTTCAAGGTGTCGAGCCAGCCCGGCGTCACCTCAACATCCGAGTTCAACAGCAGGAAGCGGTCCGCCTCCACCTGTGCCAGAGCCGCGTTATAACCGCCAGCGAAGCCAAGGTTCCGGGGAAGTTCGATCACGCGTACCGCCGGATGTTCCCTACGCAGCCAACCTACGGAGTCATCCGTGCTCGCGTTATCCGCTACGATGATCTCCGCTCCAGGACTGTTCCGGATGGCGGTGGCCAGGAACCGCTCCAACCAGGAACGGCCGTTCCAGTTCAATATGACGATGGCGACGTGCATCCGGACCGGGGAGGCGGCAAAGATGCGGCTATCCCCGTGCCGGACTCAGCGCGGGGCGTTGAAGAATTCCATCACCCGGTCGCTCTCCAAGGTGCCCGGTTGAACGGTCTGCACCCCGGGCATGGCCACGTTCCGCTGATGCAGGATGTTGTTCCATTGCGGATTGTTCATCTCTCCCGGGACCTCGCTGTGCAGTAGTTGCATGCAGTAGTTCGCCATCTCGGGCTGATAGAACACGAAGCGGCGATCCGTGAATCGTCCGGCGCGGTAGTAATGCCAGATGGTATAGGGCAGGGTCCCCATCTCGTTGAACCGGTCCATCATGGTGTTGGGTGGACCATACTTGAGGTACACCCGACCCCGGTCGGTCTCATAACCCCGCAGCATGCGACAACCGAACAGCTTGTTCACCTTGATCACTTCCAGACGGTAGGCCTCCCAGGCCCGCTCGGGATCTGCGCTGCGGTTGGCCCAGAAGCTGTAGAAGAACCGCTTCATCAGGTCCATGTCACGGTCCTTGTAGCGGTCATCGATGATCTTGGCTTCCAATGGATCCGCAATGGGGCGGAGGCTGGCGATGTGCTCCACCAACGAATCGCGGTTGGCGAAGGCGTTGGAGAACTTACCCTCGAGGTCCAGCTTGTCCAGCGACTGAAGGTCATAGTCGTAGCTGATGGGGTTGTTGCGCTGGAAGAACTGCTCCCTGCGCGCGATCAACGCGCCGGAACGGTCACGTGCCTCCACGGCCAGCACATAGTTCCCGGATGGCAGGTCGGCGATGTCGAACTCCGCGATCACCGGTTCGACCGGCCTGGCTTGAGCACGGATGCTCCGCTTGTAAGGACCGAACACCGCCTTCGACTCGAAGCCCTCGATCTGGTAGGTGAGGAGGTAGAGGCTGTCCGCCCCCAGCACGTTCTCCGTACCATGCACCTCCGCATAGAAGTTCAGCTTCTTGATATCGGGTGGCAGATAGTCCATCAACAGCGGCACCGTGGTATAACCGTACTTGCTGCGTTCCCCCTCCACGGAGGGTACGATCCGTTCACAGAACAGGATGTCGGTGATGGAGATCCCTGGTGGCAGGGTCCCAACGGTGAGCGGTGCCCTGTAACGTGTCATCGTCGTATCGCCGGTGGTCAGATCCAAGGCTTCGACAGAGAGGTCGTAGTAACCCGGGGCCAATGCGAAGAACTCCTGATGGAGGAGGTCGCGTTGCAGGCTGTCGAGGCTTTCCGGACCGTTCACCTCGGTCTTGCCGAAGTCCACGATGGCGCCGTCGCGCTCCACCAAAGTGGTCACCTCCACTTTGGCCTGCATGAATCCGCGCTCGTTGTTCTTCACCCCGAAGGTGCCGGCGAGGACCGCCATGTTCACCTCCACCAATGGACTGCCATTGGCACCGTAAAAGGTCCGCGGTTCAACCACCAGCTGCACCTGCGCCTGAACCGGGCGAAGGGGCAACGCGGCTACGAACAACAGGATGGTGACGAATGCGTTGCGCATCCTCCAAAGGTAGGGACCCAGAAAGGTCTGTGGATGCCGTTGCCTGCACAGGAGCGACCGGTGCGGAAGGAATACACCGCCCTCGGCACTGGCTTCCAGTGGCGGAGAGGGAGGGATCGCCCGAGACGGGCTTTCCCAGAAGGGAGGGCTTCAATGAACGCCCGTGATCGCTTCGCGCTCACCTGGCGTTCGCATGTCCGTTCCTCGCTCAAGCTTTGCTTGGCTCGGCCCGTACATACGAACGCCCGGCCACGATGGCACGGGCGTTCCTTGGCGGAGAGGGAGGGATTCGAACCCCCGTTACCCTTGCGGGTAAAGCGGTTTTCAAGACCGCCGCATTCGACCGCTCTGCCACCTCTCCAATGGTGCTGCGAGGTGCGAAGACCTCCAGCGGCGGCGCGAAAGTAGCGCCTTGCCTCCGCCGGGCGATATTTGCCCGATGGCCTTGCGGATGGAGTTCCTCGGCACTGGTACCAGTCAAGGGGTGCCCGTGATCGGTTGTCGTTGTGCCGTGTGCACCAGCACCGACCCGCGCGACAAGCGTCTCCGGTCGTCGGTCTGGATCTCGGTCGGTGGTACCCGCATCCTCGTTGATGCTGGTCCGGACCTGCGCCAGCAGATGCTACGGAGCGGGCAGGACCGCTTGGATGGTGTGTTGCTAACCCATGAGCACATGGACCATGTGGCCGGTATCGACGATCTGCGTGCCTTCAACTTCGCCCAGGGGAGAGCGATGGACCTATTCGGACTGCCCCGGACCCTCGATGCCGTGCGGCGCATGTTCCATTATGCATTCACCGAGGTGCGCTATCCGGGCGTGCCTCAACTGAACCTGGTACCTGTGGAACGTGAGCCTTTCACCGTTGGAACGGTGCGTGTCATGCCCGTGGAGGTGAAGCACCATGACCTGAGCGTGCTGGGATACAGGATCGGGGACCTCGCCTACATCACCGATGCCAAGACCATTCAACCCCATGCCCGTGAACAACTGCGCGACCTGGACGTGCTCGTCCTGAATGCCCTGCGTATCGACCCGCACCGCTCGCACCTCAATCTGTCCGAAGCGCTCAACTTGGTGGAGGAACTGGCTCCACGTCGTGCCTATTTCACGCATATCAGCCACCTCATGGGTACCCATGCCGAGGTGTCAAGGAACCTGCCGGTCGGTGTTGAACTCGCTGTTGACGGCCTCGTTGTCGAAGCGGACGCACCGCCAATTTCCCGCCGATGATGGGAAGGCCAGCTGCGCTGGCTTGGACCATAGGCCCGGACGACCGATCTTCGTGATACCCTGAACGGAATACATGCACACGCGTACGCTCACCCTCCTGCTTCCTGCCGCTCTCATCCTGACCGCTCCCACCGCTTCCGCACAACGGGCCGGTGAGGCCCATGACGTCACCTTCATCACCGACAATAAGCGACTGCCGGACCGTGATCGCCAGATCGAGTTGCGCAGTTGGGGTGGTTGGCCGGCATTCCATCTGTCCCATCCCCGGTGGACAGCGGAATTCAACGAGGAGACGGGACTCCCGCGTCGTGCTTATGGGGATCCCATCCCCACGATCGGTACCACAGCTGCTGACCGGGCCATGCATTTCCTGCAGGAGGAACTGGCCGGTTACCATCTTCCGCTCGAAGAGCTGAGCGCGGTGGCCACGGCGCCTGGAAAGAAGCTGACCTATGTGCATTTCGAGCAGACCCATGCAGGCCTTCCCGTACTCGGTACGAAGGTGCAGGTGAAGTTGGATACCGAACAGCGCGTGATCGCCTTCGCTTCTGACCTCGCCAGGGACATCGCCGTGTCGACGATACCGACCATTCCGGCCAGCCAAGCCGCGGACCTTGCACAACAAGGGCTGACAGGGGTGGAGTCAGCCACGGATCAAGGCTTAGCGCTCCTGCCCATGGCCGTGGCAGGCCAGCAGCGCGTCAAGCTGGTCCATCGCATCCAGGTCGTGACGCGTAGGGGTGACACGCCCGGGCGATATGATTGCCTGGTGGATGCGGAGGATGGGCGTCTGTTATACCGGGCGAATGCCGTGCGCAATTGCGATCATGGCGATGGACAGGACGATGAAGGCGTGGAACTCTCCATAAGCGCCCTTGCCTATCCAGGCAGCCCCTTGTTGGCACCCACGGTCCAGGCCCTGCCGGACCTGAACGTCACCATCAATGGGACCTTGTTCCACACGGATGTCACAGGCTACCTCGAATCCGGTGTGCCAGGACCGGCCACGGGCATCGTCCAACTGCGTGGACGTTGGGCAGCCGTGCGGACGAATACAGTGACACCTTCCTTCAATGCGTCGCTGAACGAAGGATTCAATTCGTTGACCTTCAACAATAACGCCAACCTGCGCGAACGTTCGGCATTCATCTATGTGAACCAGATCCATTCGCACATGAAGAGCGTGTTGCCGGACTTCACTGGGATGGATTACCAGATCGCCACGAACCTCGACCTCACCACCGACGACTGTAATGCGTTCTATGACGGTTCGAGCATCAACTTCTACGCGGAAGCGAACAATTGCCGATCCCTGGCCACCATCAATGACGTGGTCTACCACGAGTACGGGCACGGCATCAACGACAAGTTCTACCTGTCCTTGGGAAGTAGCTTCTCGAACGGGGCGATGAATGAGGGCTACGCTGATGTGTGGGGCCTTACGCTCACCCAGAGCCCTGTCCTCGGTCTGGGCATCAACCTGGACAATGACAACAGTACCGTCCGTCGTTATGACCAGGACCCCAAGGTGTACCCGGACCACATCGTGGGTGAGGTGCATGCCGATGGGGAGATCATCGCTGGGGCTTGGTGGGATCTGTACGAAGGATTGGGCCAGGACATGCTGCTCACCCTCGACCTCTTTGCACAGGCCTTCCCCGGCTTGCAGGCGAACACCTTCAATGGCAATGAGGGACAGGCCTACCGTGATGTCCTGCTTGATGTGCTGCAGGCTGATGATACCGACGGTGACATCACCAACGGCACACCGAACGGGGCCGCGATCGTGGAGGCCTTCGGTCGACATGGCATCACCCTGATAAGCGGCGCTGAACTGTTCCATGACCCGATCATGGCACGGGCGGCCGATGCCACCATTGATGTCGATGCCCAGCTCTTCATCGTCTTCCCGGCCACCCTGTACCTGGAGGACGCCAGTCTCTTCTACAAGGTGAACGATGACACGGAATGGACGAGCGTGCCGATGACCAATGCCGGCGATGATCTTTATCAGTCGAGTATCCCGGCCCAGGGACCAGGAACGGTCGTGGCCTATTACATGGCACTGCGCGACATCTACGGCCAGACGAGCAGCATCACTCCGATCGCCTCCGATCGTGCGGACCCCGGCCTACCTTACTACATCCTTGTGGGCTATGACCTGGCAGGTACCGAGAACGCTGATGGGCTGAGCGACTTCGGCAATTGGCAGGAAGGCCAGCCGGAGGATAACGCCACCACGGGTCAGTGGGAGTTCGGGCCACCGCTCGCATCCTACGGCACGCCGGGCGATCCCAGCACGATCTGCCAGACCGGTACACAGCACACGCCAGGTGGCGACTACTGCTGGTACACCGGCAATGCGCTCAGCGTGAACGACGGTATCGGTGAGAATGATGTGGACGGGGGCAGCACCACCTTGATGGGACCGGACATCGACCTGACCAACTACGTCGATCCCGCGATGAGCTTCTGGCGCTGGTATACCAATAACCCTCCGTCCGGTGCGAACCCGAACGCGGACTGGTGGCAGGTCTATGCCAGCGCTGATGAGGGAGCCACGTGGCTGCCCGTGGAGGATACGAAGACCGGTGAGCGCAACTGGCGCCGCAAGGTCTTCCGCGTGGCGGATGTGCTTGGCGAGGATGCGACGCGGATCCGGTTGAAGTTCATCGCAAGCGATAGCATCCGCCCCGGCCAGGAATTGGACGGTGGAAGCCTGATCGAAGGAGCGGTCGACGATATCGAACTGTGGAGCGCGCAAGCACCGGACGCGATAACGGAGGTGAATGGTGCACCGGTCCTTTCGATCTGGCCTTCACCGGCGCAGAGCCAGGTCACCGTATCCGTCCAGACACGGACGGCAGCGAACACGATGCTGGAGGTGCTCGATCCCATGGGCCGTCTTGTACTTCCTACGCGCGTGGTCCAGGGTGACAAGATCGCATTGGATGTCGCGGGGTTGGCGAATGGCCAGTACCTCGCGCGGCTGCGTTGGAATGGCGGTTCGGCCGAGCATCGCTTCACGGTCCTGCATTGATGGAGGGATGGTGCGAAGCCCCGGTGGCACCAGCCACGGGGGCTTCGCATTCACCGGACCATGATGGGCCAGGTGGTGTGTTGGGCCGTTCCCTGGAGGCAGACCAGGTAGAGCCCGGGGGCCATGTCGTGCAGGTCGATGGGTCTGGTGAGATCCGCCGCGCTCATGGTACGTACCGTGCGCCCCATCCCATCCAGAAGTCGACCGTTCGACCACTGGTGGTCAGGGAGCAGCAACCTTCCTTCGGATAGCGTTGGTGAGGGTGTTCGTTGCACATCGGTGGTCAGTTGCTCCAGCAGGATGGCGATCACCTCGGACTGCGAGAGCCCTTGGTCGTACAACCGGACATCATCGATCCAGCCGCTGAAAGGTGCGGAACCGGTGCTGGTGGCCGCCATGGATGCTGGTGCCTGTGGATGAAAGCCCAATGCTCCGGCGGCGGCGGTCTCGGCCATCAAGGCGCCGTTGAGGTAGATGCGCATCATCGCGCCATCATAGCTGCCAACGATGTGGTACCAGGCTCCGGTGAAGACACTGGAAGGGGCGGTCGTTAACTCGGTGGTGGTCGGTCCTGTTCGCAAGCGGAAGCGCAAGGCACTGGCCCCGACGAAGGTCATGGACCAGATGTGATCCTGCGCGGACGTGCCCACGGTCTTGGCCAGAAGGGTGCGGTCCATGCCGGTGACGAAGTCGGGTCGTACCCACAGTGAGAGACTGAACTCTCCGGTACCCGTGGTCATATCGCAAGGGGGGAGCAGGATCCTGTCATCCACACCATCGAACCGGCAGGCCCCGCCGTGGTGGCCCTGGCCTGGAGCCCATATCGGGCCGCCTTGCAACGCCCCGTTCTGTCCGGCGATGACCTCCTGGGCCACGGTTCCGTTCGTTCCGTCCAATGGCCAATGGAACCGGGGCGTGGGTTGGGCCGAGGCCGTGATCACAAGGAACGTGGCGGCCAGGGTGGTAGGCGTGTTCACGGTGCAAGGGTTGATCCCTTCGCGGAACGCCGTGCCAGTTCGGGATGTTCCCGGAATTCGACGAGTTCGCTTTCCAGCGGGTACCGATGTCGTTCGGTGGACGCTGATCAGGCGAATGCACGATCCTCCTGCAAACAGCTTGCGAGCTCGCCGTACACACTGCGGATCTTGTCCAGCGTAGGCTTCTTGCCCGTACGCGCAAGGATCCGACTGGCAAGGCAGCCATGCTCCAGGATGTGCGCCATGTGCTGGCGGCAGCCTTCGCTCAGGTCGCCGTACAGTTCCACGAAGAGCAGCTGCCATAACTCCCGTGCGGTCATACGCTCCTGCTTCAGGCGACCGAACATGAGCAGGTAGTCGCGGTTCGCGATCCGCGCGTTGCCCGCGTCCTTGATCACCTGTAGGAAGAGCGGCAGCAGGTCGTCCTCGCTCCAGGCCCGTTGCAGGTAGGTGCTTACCCAGCGACCCGAGGTCAAGGCCTTCAACACAGCCACGATCATCTCCGCGATGGCAAGGTCCGCACTCGGGCATTCCTGGATGTCGATCACCCGGATCTCGATGGCCCCGCGGTCGAACCGGGCGATGGCTCCGCGTGAATTGGCGAAGTGGTGGTCCATCACGTGCTCGGTGTCGTATGGCGCCATGGCCTGCGCTATGGGACTGAAGATGGTGCGGTAGTATTCCTCCTGCGAGAACACCGCTTCCGGGATCAGGGAGCCCATCAGTTCGGGCAGCTTGTCCTGGTGGTGCAGGTAGGCCTGCATCCGGCTGTCCAGGAAACCGGTCACCTTGCCGTCCAGGATCGGCGAGCTCGCACTGAGCGCGGGAATGATGGGCAACAGCAGGCGGATCGCCGCATGCAATTTGCTGAACTCGTCGTCATTCGCGAACGGCAGGTTGAGATGCGTGCTCTGCAGGTTGCTCCAGCCGTGACCGCGGCAGTCGAAGATGCGGTTGTAGAGCGCATAGACCTCGTTGTATTCATGTGGCCAGATCACCGTTTCGGTGAAGGGGTCCATGAACGGATGTGCGGCGGTGGGCAGCAACATGGCATTGCGCTTGGCGAGCACCGCATTGATCGCCTTCACCTCACTTCCGAACTTCTTCCGGAAGGAGGGGATCCTTTTCGTGGGCTTCGCGGTCTTCAATTCCACCACATGGCTCACCAGTTCATTGCTCCACTCCACATCACCGCGTTCCACATCGCTCCTGATGGCGCCGGTCACATCCTCGAATAGCTTGTCCACGATGGGCAGCACCTTCAGGCTGTCCCGATCCACCACCATGTATTCCAGTTCGATGCCGGTGACCTCGAACAGCTTGAATTTCTTCGGTTGAGCGCTCATCCTTGTTCCGGCTACCTGGGTGCCGGTGTTGTTCGTTCGATGCCGAGTTTCTCCTCGATGCAGGCCTTCAACGATCCGATGATGGCACGGTAAAGGTCATCACCGAGCACCACGTCCTCCACACCGCTGTCGATGTTGGGGCATTCATTCACCTCGATCACGTGGGGCTTTCCCTCGAATTCCTTCACGTCCACCCCGAAGAGGCCGCGATCGCCCACGATGGCGCGGACAGCCTTCAGGGCGGCGTCCACGATGTGCTTCGGTGCTTCCTCCACCGGCAAGGTGGCGAAGTCGCCCTCCTGACCCTTCTTGGTATCGCTGCTCCAGTTGTAGATCTGCCAGTGCCCGCGAGCCATGAAGTACTTGCAGGCATAGAGCGGCCTCCCGTCCAGTACGCCGATCCGCCAGTCGAAGTCGCTGGGCATGTACTCCTGTGCGATCGCCAGGTCGCTCTCCTTCAGGATCTGGTCCAGCTGTTCCTCCAGTTCCTCCGCGGTCTTCGCCTTCACCACACCCCGGCTGAAGGTGCTGTCCGGCAGTTTAAGGACCACCGGCAGTCCGAAGAGCTTGGCCACCTGGTCGCGGTTCTCGTTATGAACGATCAGCGTGCGTGGCGCAGGCACTCCGGCGGCTTCCATCACCTCGGCGAGGTACACCTTGTTGTTGCACTTCAGGATGGCGTCCGGCGCGTCGATCACCGCCAGGCCTTCGCTCTGGGCTTTGCGCGCGAAGCGGTAGGTGTGGTCATTGACGTGCGTGTTCTCGCGGATCAGCAACGCGTCGTACTCCGCCACACGATCGATGTCCTCCGGTCCGATGATGTCCACATCGAAGCCCATCTGCTCCGCGATCTGCCGGAACTTCACGGTGGCCCGCTTGTTCGAGGGCGCGGCCTTGTCCTCCGGATTGACGAGGATGGCGAGATCGTACTGGCTGCGGTCGAGGCGTGCCCCGTCGTAGCGCTTCTTCGCGAAGTACTCCGCCGCGTAACGTTTCACGAAGTTGAGGTGCTCCTCAGGAATGTCGTTGTATGGGATGGGGCGCACCGATCGCAACTCCCACTTTCCGGCTTCGGTTCGCACGAAGCGCGCGCGCAATAAGGGCGCCTGGAAGACCTTGTAGAGTTCGTGCGCCAGCTTGTCGTACTTGCGGTTCACATTGCGGCCGAAGTAGATGCTGAAGAGGAACTCGTGCTTGTTCTTGTGTGCCAGGCTGCTTTGGATCACCTCCTCGAGGTCGCGCGAGAGCACCTTCACGATGCTGGGCGATTTGAGGTCGAGGATGGTCTTCGCGCTCGGGATCACCTTGTGGCCGCGTGCCTCGGCCAGCAGGCTCACGTAGTAACCACGGCTCTGGTAGGCATAGCTGCGCGCCAGGTTGAACACGCGCACATTGCGTTGCCCCGCGAATCGCGGGTTGGTCAGGTAATCCTTCGAACTGACGACCTCGAAGCCTTTGACACCGAGGTTCCATTCCTTGGGCTCGCGCACCACGATCAACTTCTTCATAGAGGCTCCTTGGAGATGATCAGCAGGTTCGCATCGTAGGTGACGATCCCGAGCATGATCGCATTGATCAGCCGACCGACCGGCACGTGATAGTAGAGATCCTTGCTGTAAGGGTTGTCCTGGTAGGGGTCCGCCACCAGGACGTTCTTCTTCTCCATGCCGCACAGCACAACGAAATGGCCCATCGGCTTGCCACGCAGGTCGTCGTGGATGCTCTCGCCGTTCGTACCAGTGTACTCACGCTTGCTCTTGTACAGGTATGTGGCGCTCAGGCCGGTGAGGATCGGGAGGTTCCGGTCGAAGTAGCCCTGGAGCAGGGCCGGGGAGGGGTCGTCGAACCGGACCTCGCCTCCTTCCTTCAGGAAGCGTGCATAGGCCAGGCAGGTGGCGTGCAGCTTCTTACCCTCCTTGTATCGGGTCTGGGCCACCAGTTTCTTCCGCAGTTGATCGGAGGGCAGGACATCCCAGGAAGGGTCGAACACACGCAGGTTGTAGCTGTGGATGCGCGCATGAAGACCGTGCTTCAGGGCGTTCATACCCAGAAAGACCGCCAGGGTGCCGCCATCATCCAGGAAGTGCACCTCCTCGATCAGTTGTTCCAGGGAGAGGTCGAGACCCAAGGACGCGTACACCGCATGCAGCGCCGTCGGGCCACAGGTGCTGTCATCGGGCTGGGCCAGGATGCGGATGGGGCGCATGGGAGTTGTCATTCCGGGCTAGCTCCGGAATCGCGCATGACGGCGCACTTGAACAAAGGTCGATCTCCATTAGCCGCCGATCATGAGCTCACGCAACCAGCCCTTCACGATCGGCTGTTGATCGGTCTCGACAAGCAGGGGTGGTCTTGAAGGAAGAAAGGCTGGTTGATCCTGTTCGCTTCGCCCGACTTACTTTCGGGCTATGCCAGCCATTGCGGAGAAGGTCTGCCTGGAATGCGGGGAGAAGATCGCGGGTCGCACGGACAAGCGGTTCTGCTCCGATGCCTGCCGCAACCTCTATCACTACCACGCCAATAACGCGCCGATCAACTACGTGCGCAACGTGGTGAACGCCTTGAAGCGCAACCGTCGGATCCTATCCGAACTGAACACCGGCGCCGATGGAAAGACCAAGGTGCACCGCGACCGCCTGTTGGAGAAGGGTTACAGCTTCATGTACCACACCAACACGCATCGCACCAAGGCAGGTAACACCTACGTGTTCTGCTTTGAGCACGGTTACCTTGAACTTGGGGAAAGCTGGTTCATGCTCGTCCGTCGGGACGAGTACCTGGGTCGCGCCGGCGACCTGAAGAAGGACTGACCGATCAGCCCAGGGCCCAGATCAGCAGCACGATCATGGCCAGGGTCATCAGACCC
>JAGQVR010000538.1 GCA_020437875.1 Flavobacteriales bacterium | reverse complement strand
CCGTTGTGGGCCCCGCCGCCGGTGACCAGCACCGGGCCACCTGCGCCTTCCAAGGCCTTCGCCAGCTGACCGGCGATGTGCTCCACCACGGTGCGGAGGCGGTCGGCCAGGGGAATGTCCGTTCGCCCGATCAGGGGTTCCACCGCTTCGCGGAACCACTCCCGGCCCAGCGAACGGGGCGGCGACTGTGCATGGAAGGGGAGGGCGTCCAGCGCGGCCAGCAGCTCCTGGTCCACCACACCCGACCGGGCCAGCGCCCCATCGCGGTCGCAGTCCAGCCCCGCCTCACCGGCCAGCCGGTCCAGCGCCTGGTTGCCGATGCACACGTCGTAGCCGAGCACGCGGTCGGTGCCATGCAGCCCCACGTTGCAGATGCCGCCCAGGTTCAGGAAGGCCCGGTGCCCGGGGAAGAGGTCACGTTCACCCAGGGGGACGAGCGGTGCGCCCTGCCCCCCCAGCGCCACGTCCAGGCTGCGCAGCTCGTTCACCACGGGCAGCCCGCAGGCGGCGGCGATCCAGGCCCCGTGGCCCAGGGCGGTGGTCAGGCCCTCCTCGGGCCGGTGGTACAGCGTATGCCCATGCGAGGCCACCAGGTCGGCGGTTCCGGCCTCGGCGATCAGGTCCCGGCAGGCCTCGCCGATGAAGCGTCC
>JAGQVR010000537.1 GCA_020437875.1 Flavobacteriales bacterium | reverse complement strand
CGGTACGTGCGCAGTTGCAGGCGTGCCAGGTGCACCTGCCGGATGAACGGATGCCTGTTCACGGCCGATCCCTGCACGTGCAACGGCAGGCGCTGCGATCGCAGGCCTTTCCCATGCAAGCGCACTACGCCGTACCGCAACCGCATCACGACCGCTCGCAGCCGCACGGCCCGGTGTTGTCCGTTCAGCACGCCCGGCCGCATGCGCGATCGGAGGGGTTGCATCCGTGGATATATGTTCGGTCATGGCATAACAATAGGTGGCAATGGACATCCATTCCCATGCAACTGCAACCCGGGATCGTCGCATGGCGTTGAAACCGCCAAAAGATCGACCATGGACAAGGTAAAGACCGCATTAAGGGGACTGAACCCGCGCCAGAAGGCGGTACGTGCCCGCATCGTGTACGCCAGGCTGAACGGCAACCCGGACTTCCCCGATCCCCAGCCGACGCTGGCCGAGTTCAAGGCAGCCATCGATGAGCTGACGGCCGCCAACATCGAGGCCCGGGACCGTGGCCGCCGGGCCATCCTCCACCGGGACGCCTCCGCCAGGCGCATGGACCAGATGCTCACGCGTATGGCCGGCTATGTGAACAGCACGGCACTGGGCGATACGCTGAAGCTGGCCGGGTCGGGCTTTCTGCTGGTGA
>JAGQVR010000536.1 GCA_020437875.1 Flavobacteriales bacterium | reverse complement strand
GAACGCGCATCCGGATCGGACGCGCTTCGTGGTGCTGGCCACCTCGGGTGGCGGGGATGAGATGATCGAAGGTGTCGATGGCATCTCCTCGGCCTCGGTCATGGACGAGGCACAAGCCGACGCAGACAGTCTCATCGCCCGGCTGGACCGGGTGCTGGCGCGGGGGCGTACCCCGGTCAGCCCTTCATCGCGTTGAGCATCTCCTTGATGCCGCCCACGCTGCTGAGCACGCCGGTGCCCTCGAAGGGCATGAACACGGTGCGGTTGCCCTCGCCCTCGGTCACCATGTCCTGCAGGGCCTCGATGTACTTCATGGCGATCAGGTAGTTGGCCGGATCGGCCTTGGAGGCGGCGAGCACCTCTGCGATCAGGCGCAGCGCCTCGGTCTCGCCCTGGGCGCGGCGGATGCGGGCCTGGGCATCGCCTTCGGCCTCCAGGATCTGGGCCTCCTTCTGGCCTTCGGCACGGCTGATCTGGGCGTCGCGGAAGCCCTCGGCCTCCAGGATCTGGGCCCGCTTGCGGCCCTCGGCCTCGATCACCACGGCGCGTCGATCGCGCTCGGCGCGCATCTGCTTCTCCATGGCCTCCGCGATGTCGCGCGGTGGAATGATGTCCTGCAGTTCCACCCGGTTCACCTTCACGCCCCACTTGTTGC
>JAGQVR010000535.1 GCA_020437875.1 Flavobacteriales bacterium | reverse complement strand
CACCTGCGCTTCGGCACCATCAGCATTCGTGAGTTATTCCGGAAGAGCAGGAACTGGAGTGAGAAGTATATCAATGAACTCATTTGGCGGGAGTTCTACCAGATGATACTCTGGCACTTTCCGCACGTGGTGACCCGCAGTTTCAAACCGGCGTATGATGCTGTGCAGTGGCAGAATAATGAGCAATGGTATGAAGCCTGGTGTGCAGGACAAACAGGCTTTCCCATCGTCGATGCAGGCATGCGTGAACTGAATGCCACTGGTTACATGCACAACCGCACCAGAATGATCACTGCCAGTTTTCTGTGCAAGGATCTGCTGATCGACTGGCGCTGGGGTGAGGCGTACTTCGCCCGAAAACTGCTGGACTTCGACCTGGCCTCCAACAACGGCGGATGGCAGTGGGCAGCCGGAACGGGCTGTGATGCAGCACCTTATTTCCGGATCTTCAATCCGCATGAACAGGCAAGAAAATTCGATCCCGATGGAGTATATATCAGAAAGTGGATACCTGAATTTGATTCATTGTCTTATGCCCAACCTATCGTTGATCATAAGGTGCAAAGAGAAAAGGCACTAGACATGTATAAGGTGGGGTTGGAGAATGAGAAAATGTGAAAATGGGAGAATGGGAGAATGTGGAAATGGGGGAATGTG
>JAGQVR010000534.1 GCA_020437875.1 Flavobacteriales bacterium | reverse complement strand
ACGCCGACGCGGTGCGCGACGGGCGGGTGCTCACCGCCATGGACGAGGCCGGGGCCATGGCCGTGGTCGGCCGGGACGGCGCCGCCCGACTCGTCTCGATCGACGCCGCCGCGCACCCGGAGCTCGACGACCTCGACAGCGCCCGCCTCGCGGCCGCGCTGACCGGGATCGGCGACCACGAGCTGACCTACCAGCACGGGACCGACCGGGCGCAGGCCGCCGTGGCCGCCGACGAGGCCGACTGGGCCGTGCTCATCCGCCCGGTGACGGTCGCCGCCATCGAGGCCAACGCCCACACCGGCGACCGCATGCCGCCGAAGAGCACCTTCTTCTTCCCCAAGCCCCGGACGGGGATCGTCTTCCGCTCGCTGGGCTGAGCCCGACGGCGCTCAGAGGCCCCCGGCGTGCGACAGGGGCCAGAGGATGAAGAAGGCCCGTCCCACGATCAGGTCCTGATCGATGGGGCCGAAGCAACGGCCGTCCTGGGAGTTCACCCGGTTGTCGCCCATCACCAGCACGGTCCCCTCGGGGACCTCGAAGCCCTCGGTCGTGTCGATGCCGGGCACGTTCGCGGTCCCGCAGTTGTCGGTGGTCGTGTCCAGACCATTGACGTAGGGCTCCTCGAGGATCCGCCCGTCGATCCGGACCTGCCCCTCGAGGATG
>JAGQVR010000533.1 GCA_020437875.1 Flavobacteriales bacterium | reverse complement strand
CTCCTTCAGGGCGCGCTGGAGCTCGGGACCCCCGGCGTCCAGGGCCAGGTGCAGGACCCGGTGGGCGTCGACGGTGTTGGTGTGCACGGTGTCGAAGAGGCGGAGGGCGAGGCCCTCCTGCGCCGCGAGGTCGATCAGCTGCTGCTGCATCCGGCGCATCTCGGGCTCCGGGCGACCGTACTTCCGCGCGATCACCGAGGTGCTCGGCTCGGGCTCACCGCCGGTCGGTCGCGGGGCGGTCGGGTCGAGCTCGAAGGAGCGGTAGACGACCTCGACCTCGTCGGCGTGCGCGAACCCCGCCAGCGCGGTCTCCAGGCGGCGCTTGCCGACGTAGCACCAGGGACAGACGACGTCGCTCCAGATCTCGATGTGCACGCGGGCCCGAACGCCGCCGGCACCGCCGCCATTCCCCGGACGTCCGGGCTCAGCGCGGGGCTGCGGGCAGCGCCACGGTGAACGTGGTGCCCTCGCCGAGCAGCGACTCGACCTCGACCCGTCCGGAGTGGCGCTCGGCGATGGACGCGACGATCGCCAGGCCCAGGCCGGTCCCGGACTCGCTGAGCGCCTCGGGGTTCGTGGTGCGGAAGAACGCACCGAAGAGCCCGGCCTGGTCGTCCTCGGAGATGCCGATCCCGGTGTCCGTCACCTGGATGACGACGTCCTC
>JAGQVR010000532.1 GCA_020437875.1 Flavobacteriales bacterium | reverse complement strand
GGCCGGCTTCGCGCTGCTGGCCACCTCGTCGATATTCATGCTAGCCGCCGGCTTTACCGCACAGTCCATCGCCGGGGGCCTTGGCTATCCCGGCCATGCCTTCTCCGTGCTCATGTTGGTGGGCATCATCGGCATCGACGCCATCACCACCCTCCCCATGGCGCGCCTGCGCAGTCAGGGCCGTCCGTGGCGCTTCGCGGCCATCAACATCACCAGTGTGTTGGTCAACATCGGGCTCAGCCTGTTCTTCATCGGCTACTGCATGCGGAGCTACAACGCCGGGGAGAGCAACGCGCTCATCGACGCGGTGTACGACCCCGATCTGGGCGTGGGCTATGTGTTCCTGATCAACCTGGTGTCCAGCGGGGTGAAGCTGCTGCTGCTGCTCCCCTCCTTCCCCCGCCCCGCCTGGTACGACAAGGCCCTGCTGCGGCCCATGCTCGTCTTCGGGGCGCCGCTGCTGGTGGCCGGTCTGGCCGGCATGGTGAACGAGACCGCCGACCGCATCCTGCTCAAGTGGCTGCTGCCTGCGGATACGGCCGACACCCAGATCGGCATCTACGGCGCCTGCTACAAGCTGGCCATCCTGATCACGCTCTTCATCCAGGCCTTCCGCTTCGCGGCCGAGCCCTTCTTCTTCAGCCAGGCCGAGGACCCCAAGGCCA
>JAGQVR010000531.1 GCA_020437875.1 Flavobacteriales bacterium | reverse complement strand
CAGGTCCCGGCGCAGGCGGTCCTGCACGGTTTCACCACTGATGAAGCCCGTGAGCAGATACTCCTTGGGGCCATCGGCGGTCTCCAAGGTGCCGGAGCCCTCGTAGCGCGTGATGGCCGGATGGGCCACGCGGCTCAATAGCTCGATCTCACGGATCCGCTGCCCGTCCCGGAGGTCCCCTTCATCCAGCCGTTCCCTGTGGAAGACCTTCAGAAAGCGCATGGCGCCCTGCCCGTCAACCACCCGGTAGGTTTCGGCGTTGGCACCCGACTTCAGGTGGAATTGGACCTTCAGGTCCGGCGTGATCTGGTGGCCGCGTTGGAACATGCTTCTAATCGGTCAACAGGCCACCCGTGTCCGCCGGCCGTTCATCATCCGGCATCAGGTCCCACAACTGTCTCACAATGGGCATCAGGCGCTCCACCGTCGGTCCTGCCGCGACAATGGAACGCCCTTCATCCACCAGCTGCAGGGCCCTTCCACGGTCGCTCCAACGAATGCTATTGAAGCTCTCTGAGCTGTACCGGATCACGTTGATCAGCTGATAGATCTCAGTGAGCTTGAAGAAAAGGTGACGCATCTCCTCAAGCAGTGCACGGCCAAGACGAACGCTCTTCTCAGCCACCACCTTGTCCATGCGGTCCTTCAGATGCTCCACCAGCAGGGT
>JAGQVR010000530.1 GCA_020437875.1 Flavobacteriales bacterium | reverse complement strand
GAGACCAACCTGCGCCTGGCTGGTGATGTGCACCTGCAACAGGGCAGCGAGACCTACGGCCTGGGCGTGTTGCTGGACAACAACGCCTACCGGGGCCAGCTCGGCGCCGACCTGGGCGACTTCCGGCAGAACGGGACGCTGGTGGGCCTGGAGCCGCGGGTGAGCACCCGGGGGGAGAAATACGAGGTGCGTATCGGGGCCGGGATCTTCCTCGATGCCCTCGGGAAGTCCACCTTCCACTTCTTTCCGCAGGCCTACCTCAGTTACAGCCTCTTCAACGACATCCTGGTGCCCTACGCCGGGGTGGACGGCGAGCGGCGCAGGAACAGCTTCCGCAGCCTCACCCGGGAGAACCCCTGGCTGACCGGAGCTCCAGCGCTGGCCAACACCAGCCTGATGTACGACGTGTACGGTGGCCTGCGGGGAAGCCTGAGCAGCAAGCTCGAGTTCGACGTGCGGGTGAGCAAGCAGCGCCAGAAGGGCATGCCCCTGTACGTGCGGGTGGACAATGCCCCCTTCGGCGACCAGATGGCCGTGGTCTACGACCGGGTGGACATCCTGGACGTGAGCGGTTCGCTGCACTACCACGTGCTGAACGAGCTGGACATCACCGGGCGGCTGGACCTGCTGACCTACGAAACGCAGGACCAGCCCGAGGCCTGGAACCT
>JAGQVR010000529.1 GCA_020437875.1 Flavobacteriales bacterium | reverse complement strand
GCCACCACGGCATCGTTGGTGAAGGTGAAGTAGGTGTGGCCGCAGGTGGGGTCCTTGGGCACGATCACCTGGCGCACGTTGCTGCCGTCCAGGTTGGCCACGGTGAAGGTGCAGGCGTCGGCGTCCACCGCCTCCGGACGGACCTTCCGCAGGCCCAGCGGCAGGCCGAAGGCGCTGAAGCCGAGGTCCACCACGAACACGTCGCCGCTGCCCCAGGCGTTACCGAAGGCCGTGCTGTCGGGGTGCCCGCTAGGGGCATCGATCCGTCGGGCGTCATGCATGCCTGCGGTATCGGCGGGCTGGGTGATGTCCACCGCACCGATGTTCCAGGCGGTCATGAGCTTGGATCCGTTCAGCCAGATGTGCCAGCCGTCGGGCTTGCTGTCGAAGGCCAGGTCCCAGGCGCCCTTGGGGTTGGTGGCCACCACGGTGCCGGTGCCCAGGTCGATCCACAGCTGGTCCTGGTAGCCCGGCCCCATGCAGACCTGCAGCTGTGTGGCCTCGCCGCGTGGTGCGGGATCCACGGGCAGTTCCTCGCGCAGGCAGCCGGTGAGCAGCAGCGCGGCGAAGGGGATCGGGAGCAGGCGGGCGGACATCAGGGCTTGGCGTCGAGTTGGAGGTCCAGGCGCAGGAAGAAGGTGCGGCCGGTGGTCATGGGCACGGCGTTGC
>JAGQVR010000051.1:10569-13781 GCA_020437875.1 Flavobacteriales bacterium | reverse complement strand
GAAGCCGGTCTGATCAGCAACTCATGAACAGGCGAGCCCCGGGCCATGCCCGGGGCTCGCCTGTTCATACACCGATGGTTGGTCGGGTTCCACCGGTCCCCGAGGTATGGGTCGGAACGGAAGGAGGAGCGGGTAGGTTGTGCCTAACAACTATGCTTGACATGACAATTCATTCCACCCTTCGTTGGATACTATGGCTTGCTTCTTTCCATGCCATGACCACTTTCGGACAGGCCTTTGGAACGGTGGACCCGAGCTTCAACTCGCTTGACGATGGGATGTTCGGCGATGGTCCCATGTACACCGGCAATAACGGCGAACTCTGGCACGCTCAGGTTAACGCTGTCATTCCCTACCCAGGTGGTCGTATGCTCGTTGGCGGTTACTTCCGAACATTCCAAGGCGTTGAGCGCCCTGGTCTCGCGATGATCCATGCGGATGGTCGTTTGGACGATTCATTCCCCATGATTGATGTTGGCTCGGACAGGATAAGTGGTCTGTATCGACTTTCTGACGGACGCGTCATGATCTCGCACATGGGTATTGGCCAGCAAGGAGCGATATCCGTGATGTCGAATGAAGGAGTTTTGGAAGGATCGTTCACGGTGATCACTGACCAGGCTATCAACGCGATATGCGAGTTACCCGATGGACGGCTCGCCATAGGCGGAAGATTCAACCAGGTGAACGGAATGGCAAGATCCTGTTTCGCTGTGTTGGATGCCTCAGGTGCCCTGGATCCAACCGCCTTGAGCACCACACAGTTCAATGGGTGGGTGTATGAGTTGACGCTTCAGGTCGACGCGAGCATCATGGTCGGTGGTCGTTTCACAACGGTGAATGGCGAGGCTCGCAGCGGATTCGCATCCTTGGGCATGGATGGTGCGCTGCAGGATGTTGATATTGGCGAGTGGGGGACGGCAGAGGTGAAAGCGATCGCCTTGGATGCTCAAGGTCTACTGCTGCTGGGTGGCACGTTCGTCGAACCGAACGCGGGTATCGCCGCCGGGATCTTGAGGTTCTTTCCGGATGGCGGGCTGGATGGCAGCTGGTACCACGATAGTCCGTCGGTGCCGATGGTCGAAACCATCCATATCGTTCATGAAGACACGATCCTGGTGGGAGGCAGGTTCTCCCAAGCACAGGGACATCAAAGAGCCGGCATCGTCCGTCTTGATGGCAATGGTGTTGTCGATACGTCCTTCAATGGATCGATCAGAGGAGAGAGTGTTCCGCTGATATCCACCATTCTTATGCTTCCTTCTGGGGAGAAATATGTTGCCGGGAGTTTTGATCGTGTGGATGGTCGGTTCCGTTCAGGAATAGTGCAATTAGGACAGGATGGGGAGGTGGTCGAAGGATTCAACCCGGGACGGGGGATAGGTGGCTATGCGCACGCATTATTGAACCTACCCGATGAACGCATCGCCATAGCTGGTGATTTCCCAAGCTACAATGATGTTCCAAGTCCCTACTTCGCCATGCTCCGTTCAGATGGGTCACTTGATCCAAACTTCCCTGCTGATCTTGGTCTGAACGCACCAGTGGACAGAATGCTCCTGCTTCCCGGCGGGGACCTCCTGCTCGTCGGTCGTTTCACCACTTGCCTCGGTCAGCAGGTCCCTAGCATGGTGGCGATCACCCCGCTCGGCTCCATGGTTCCGAACATGAATTTCCCCGACATCCTGGCGAACAGAGTGGTTACAGCCACCCTTGGCCTACCTGACGGGTCCGTACTGATGGCTTCCCAGCCTTCCTACACGACCGGTGGGTACAACAGCAGCTTGCATAAGCTCCGGCCGAATGGCTCATTGGATCCGACATTTCAATCGCCGACCATGTTGGGCATGGTGCGCACCATGTGTTCCCATGTCGGTGGCATGGTCGTCCTCGCGGGGAACTTCACCTCGTACAACGGCACCGCTGTTGGCCGCGTGGCTCGGATCATGGCGAATGGAACATTGGATCCCGGATTCGCAGATGCCAGCGCGTTGAGTTTGGGAGGGAGCGCTTACACGTCCACGGTTCTTAGTGATGGCCGTATCGTCCTAGGGGGCTATATCACCTCGGTCAATGGGCAACCAGCGAGACATCTGGTCGGCCTGCTTCCGAATGGTCATATGGACCCGGACTTCGCGCTGGTCGAGGTGTCCGGGATGTACGCTAACACAACAATAGTACGTGAGATGCAACGCCTCCCGGATGACAGAGTCGTTGTCGTTGGCTGCTTCACACATCTGGACGAGGTTGAAGCGATGTGCATGGCCGTGATCGGGCCGGAGGGTACCCGGGACGCATCGTTCAACATTGGTTCCGGACCCGATTTTGCCACCTATGGGGAGATACAGCATGTCGCACTTGATGCGCAGGGGAGTTACATCATTACGGGCATCTTCGATCGCATTGATGGGATCGCTCGGCATCGCATTGCCCGCATCCATGGCGGTGGTGGAGTGGGAGTGGAGGAAGTGGACCACGGATCCTTACCATCGGGCTATTTTGATGCGGTAGGAAGTGTCCTGACGATTAGCGACCCTCGTGGTGGGGCCGTTCATGATGCTCAAGGGCGTCTCTATGCAGAAGTGCAGGGCGGTGCCAGCATATCGATGCGCCAAGCGATGACAGGTGTGTATACGCTGCACACAAGGGATGGCAGGGTCCTGCGCTTTGTGAAGCCATAGGGTGGTTGAGCACCGGGAGCGCAGCAACGGCGGTCGATCGGTAAAAGGTCAATAGACCCTGGTCCCAACCCCTCGTGACCGCTCGCTGCCGGCGCTCCCGGATACGTTCACCCTTCCAGAGCCGGTCACGATGCTCTCCACCGCCGACGTGCTGTTCACTTCCGCTTCGCCCGAGCCGGTGATACGGACCTTCGCCGAGGAGGCCTTGAATTCACCGGCATCGACATCCCCCGAACCGATCAGCCCGATGTCGATGCTCTCCGTTCGGCCGGTGACACGGATATCTCCGCTACCAGCCAGTGCGATGATCGTTCGGCTCGCGACATCGACATCACCGCAGAAGACATCACCTGAACCGCTCACCTCGATGCTGAGCGCATTCACCTTCTCCGGTCCATCCACGAGGACGTCACCCGACCCCTTCAACACGAGCACCAGGTGATCGGCGTTATCGAACCTACCGGACCGGATGGTGCCTGAGCCCAGCACCTCCAGCTTCTCGACCTGGGGCATCCGGACCGTGATGTCCAG
>JAGQVR010000051.1:0-10559 GCA_020437875.1 Flavobacteriales bacterium | reverse complement strand
CAACTCCATCCGATCCGCGCTTCACATTGCCAAGGTCGAGGGTCAGCATCCCCTTTTCCACGCTCACCTTGAGCCGGTCCACCATCGCAGGATCGCCCGTGGCGATCACCGCGTATTCTCCCTGGCTCACGTTGACACTGAGCGAGCTGCGCAAGGCAAGCCCACTGAATCCCTTCACATCGAAGTTCCGCTCGACGATACCGGGGGTGAACACCACGGCCGGGTCCATGTTGTTCAGTGAAGCAATGGGTTCGGCCGGTGGTGCAGGTTCCATCGGAGCGGCACCTGGATAGGCTTCAGCGCCTTCGTATGGTACTGGCTCCATGGCGGCAGGTCCATTCTCTTCCGTGGGCAGGACCGTACAGGCCATCGCCTCAGGTTCCTGGCGCGGTTCGGGTAGCTTGGGACCCGTGTTCTCCGGCATGGTCAGCACCACGGCTGGCTCGATCAAGGTCTCTGGTACGGCGGCTTCCACCATCTCGACCAGCACCGGTTCCGGCATGTCCGCATGTGCGGGTTCAGCGGGTGGTGCGGCGGTCTGGATCAGGTAGGCGCTCGTTCCCACGATGATGCTTCCGGTCGTTGTCATGAGGATGGAATTAAGGTTGAACTTGATCAGGCTTGCGAGCCATGCGGTGATGCCCACGGCCAATGGGAAGGCGGCCACCATGTGCTTCACCTGGTCCACGCTCACCTCGGGTGGCAGCTCCCGAAGGGCGCTCAACACGTTCTCGCTGTCGTCCTGGCCTTTCATAGCATCAAGCTGGTGAGTGCATGGAGCATTTCAGTGCGCAGGGGACGGGCACGACCATCCAGCCGGGTGCGCACGGCGGCACGCGCACGGCTAACCCTGGTCTTCACAGCGTTCTCGTTGATCCCCTGGATCTCCGCGATCTCGGCCATGCTGAGCCCGCTCACTTCGAAGAGCACCAGGGCATCGCGCTGGGCATCGGGCAGCTCATCGATCGCGGCGTACAGGAAGCCCACATCGACCAGCAGTTCCGCACTGGCTCCGCGCTCCTTCAGGCGCGCCGACTGCTGCTCACTGATCGCCGTGTTGCGCTTCCCTATTCGCCATACGCTGACCGCGCGGTTGCGTGCCGCGCGGATCAGGTAGTGCAGCAACTGATCCTTCTTCTCGATCCGTTCGAAACGTTGGAAGGCGCTCAGCAGCACGTCCTGCATCAGGTCCTGTGCATCCATCTTTCCGTAGGCCAGGGCCGAGCAGTACCGGGCGAAGGGCTCGTGGCAGGCATCGTAAGCCTGCATGAACGCGGTTCGTTTGTCGGTGGTCACGGCGGATGGGTGCCTTTTCGGATAGGAGTCGCGGTAGGAAGGTAAAGGTTACGGCGGTGTGATGAACGGTTCGGGGTCTGGCTTGAGCGATACACACCAGGTCGACCCGCTGCGTTCACTGGTAACCCGCGTCCGCCAACGACTGCACGTACTTCCCGATGTAGCGGTCGAGCTGTTTCGCCTTGTATTGCATCACGTAGCGCGGATGCTCCAGCGCGACGATCCGGTCGAAGAGCTTCAAGCGGCCGTTCAGGGCTGTGAAGGACTTCGCGTTCAGTCCGGTCCCGATGCAGAGGACGACATCGGTGCGCATGCCCATGTCCACGAGCGCGCGGAGCCATTGCTCCATGAAGGGAAGCACGGCGCGCTCCAATGCCGGGTCGTCGTAGTAGTTCAGGTTGATCGGGCCACCGGTCGGACCCTCCTTCACGAAGCCCAAGGGGCACACCGAATGCACATATACCTGGCCGTAGAAACGATCGACCCCACCCGCGGCGTGGATCATGCGATAGAAGAAGTCGCTGCTCGGTTCGTGGGTGTGAAGCCCGGTCACCGGAATGCCGAGGTCGGTCTCGCACCGTTTCGTATCCGTGAAGCTGAGTCCCGTGCTGCCCGCACCCAGTCTGCCGGGGTTGATGCCGAGCATGAGCACACGGGGTCGGACATCGCTGTAGTACGCGCGGTGGAATCGTGTCACGATGCGCAGGATCTCCTTGGCGTGCCCGCCTTGAAAGGGGTCCAGTACACCCACACCGGGTGGCAGCTTCACCTTGTCCAACGAGAAGGAGAGGACATGCTGCAGGAGGTGGTCGGCCAGGGTGCTCACTTCGGTGCCCGTCGGTAGATGAGGATGCCGACGATGGCGAACAGGATGTTGGGCAGCCACACGGCGAAGAAGGGGTCCATGCCGGCATTGGTGGCCGCCACCGTCGTCAATTTCATCGTGAAGATGTACATCAGCACCAGGCCCACGCCGGCCGCTAGGTGCAGCCCGGTGCCACCGCGTACCTTGCGGCTGGCGATGCTCACGCCGATCAGGGTGAACACGTAAGTGGCGAAGGGGTAGCTCGTGCGCTGGTGCTTCTCGATCAGGTAGGGCGTGATGCTGTCATCGCCCTGCGCGTTCTTCGCAGCGATGTACGCATCGAGGTCGGCGTCGCTCATCGCCATGCTCGTTTCCCAGCGTTGCCCCATGTCCGAAGGCTTCAGCGGGATCACCGTGTCCATGGTGCTGCCCTGTCTGATACGCTCATCGGCACCAAGGCTCCGGACCAGGTAGTCCTGAAGATGCCAGGACCCGTTGGCACTATCGTACGTGGCCTTGTCCGCGGAGAGCTTCTCCACGAGCGAATCACCCTGCCAATGTTCCAGGCTGAAGCGCATGCCGGTGCGGTGCTCGGCGTTGAAGGTCTCGAAGTAGGCGATGGAGCCTGGTGCGATCTCGCGATGGATGTTCTTCTGGTCCACGTGATAGGTGACGCGGATATGCCTTTCCTCGAAGGCCAGTCGCACCTTGTTCGCGGCGGGGAGCACCTCGTGGTTCACCACCAGGGAAATGGCCGTGAGCGCGGTGGCCGCCAGGAAATAGGGCCACATGATCCTGGGGAAGCTGACCCCGCTGCTCAGCATGGCGATCACTTCCGTGCGATGCGCGAGGCGGCTGGTGAAGAGCAGGACGGCGATGAAGATCAGCAGGCCGCTGAACAGGTTGCTGTAGTAGATCACGAAGTTCAGGTAGAACTCCATGACGATCTCACGGGTGCTCGCGCTCATCCTGGCGAAGTCCTCGGTCTTCTCGCTGATGTCGAAGACCACGGCAATGAGCATGATCACCACCAGGATGAAGAAGAAGGTGCCCAGGAACTGCCGGATGATGTAGCGGTCCAGGGTCTTGAACATGGTGCTAAGGTCGGTATACCTGCGGCGATCGGTCCGTTCTCCCGTACAGTCCTGTCACGGTGAAGTCGCTCAAAGCCGCGTGCGGAGCTTCGGCGAGAGCGCGTTCTTCCACGGCGTGAAGTCACCCTGGAGTATGTGGATACGGGCCTCCTTCATCAACGCCAGATAGAAGCCCAGGTTGTGCAGGCTGGCGATCTGTTGGCCGAGCATCTCATTGCTCTGGAAGAGGTGGCGCACGAATGCGCGGGAATAGGCCGTGTCCACCCAGCTGTGCGCATCGGGATCGAGCGGGGAATGGTCATCGGCCCATTGCCGGTTCTTGATGTTCACGATCCCTTCGCGTGTGAAGAGCATGCCATTGCGGCCGTTACGCGTGGGCATCACACAATCGAACATGTCCACACCACGCGCGATGTTCTCCAACAGGTTCCACGGGGTGCCCACGCCCATGAGGTAGCGCGGCCGGTCCTTCGGCAGGATGTCGCAGCACAGTTCGGCCATGGCGTACATCTCCTCCTCCGGTTCGCCAACGCTCAGCCCACCGATGGCATTGCCCGCGGCACCCTTCGACGCGATGTATTCACTGCTCTGCTTGCGCAGTTCAGCGAAGGTGCTCCCCTGCACGATGGGGAAGAGCGCCTGCTCGTGGCCGTACAAGGGATCGGTGGTCGAGAAGCGCGCGATGCAGCGGTCCAGCCAGCGGTGGGTGAGGTGCATGCTCTTCTCCGCGTAGGCGGGTTCGCACGGCCATGGCGTGCATTCATCGAAGGCCATGCAGATGTCGGCTCCGATGGTGCGCTGTGTGTCCATCACGCTCTCGGGTGTGAAGAGGTGGCGACTTCCATCGATGTGGCTGCTGAACCGTACACCCTCCTCGGTGATCTTGCGGATGTCACTGAGCGAATGCACCTGGAAGCCGCCGCTGTCGGTCAGGATCGGTCGGTCCCATCCGTTGAAGCGGTGCAGGCCGCCCGCGTTCCGCAACACCTCCATGCCCGGACGCAGGTAGAGGTGATAGGTGTTGCTGAGCATGATCGGCGCGTCCAGGTCGTTCCGCAATTCGCGCGGGTGAACGGCCTTCACGGCACCGAGCGTGCCAACGGGCATGAAGACGGGTGTGGGGATGGCGCCGTGGTCGGTATGGAACACCCCGGCACGTGCGTGCGATCCGGGGTCATTGGCCTGCAGTTCGAAATGCATCGGAATGGAAGGACGCGAAGGTACTCCGGTCAGGACCTTGCCTCAGGGCAGGATAGCGAGTGTGTGGCCAACCCGATCAAGCCCCGGCCAGGATCGTTCCTCGAAACGGACCGTGCCGTCATCCGCTACAAGCAACACGGTGCTGCATCGGGTCCCGTATGCCTCGCCTGGGATGAAGATGGACGAAATGGCGCGCTCCGTAGCCAGGGGGAGCCCCGTATCGGGAAGAGCATCATCGGGTGCGGTCCGGGAGTCGACCAGCAGTTCGAAGAGGCCGTCCATCAAGCCCTCAGGTTTGCCGGCTACCACGCGCTCCATGGCCTCTTTCGCACGTTCCACCTTGGGCCAGGGTGTGTTCAGGAAGGCGTTGCTCAACCCATGGATGCCCGGCTCGAGCGCGAAGTCCGCGGAGGTGATGTTGTTGTGGTAGCGGATCGCATCCAGTTGCCCGTAGAGCAGGTTGAATCCGTCATGATCACCGATGGAGGATGGGTCGAAGTCCGCAGCAAGTGCCTGCCGCACCAGGATCCCGCGAGACGCGCCGTTCCCGCTCCACGTACGGCGCAGGTCGCGGTGATTGGTCAGGGCGGCAAGGCGTCCGGTCCGGGTGATCCCCATCCACGTGCCGCCGGCCCGCAGGTCCCGTCCTGCCAGGATGTGCGGGGCATCCTCCCAGAAGTGTGCCGCTTGAGCGGGCCGGTCTCGGAACTCGTCGCGATTGGCCGCCACGATCAGTGGATAGCGCGGATGGACCTTGTAGGCCAGGGCGATCAGGCACATGCGGTGAATGTACCGCGCATGGCGGGCGGCATGTACCGATGTTCGTGTTCCGCGCTCAACTTTGGGGTCCATGCCCACCGTCTACACCGTGTACGTGATCGAACTGGCACGCAAGGTCTTCACCGAGGACCGTCGCTTCCGGGAGGCGAATCCCCAGTTCAACGGGGTATTGGAATGCCTTTACGTGGGAATGACCAGCAAGACCCCGAACGAGCGCTTCATGCAACATCGCACGGGTGCGCGGAACACGAAGGGTCACAAGCTGAGCAGCGACATCGTCCGGAAGTATGGTCGCTATCTCCGCCCCAGCCTCTATCAACACATCGGCCCGCTTTCCCGGGAGGAGGCGTTCGCCGTGGAGAAGGGGTTGGCGCTCGAATTGCGCCGCAAGGGCTATGCGGTGTGGACCAATTAGAGGACATCCCTTCCCCCTTGTTCATAACTGCCAGTGGCCCATACCGGTGCGCACGGACCGCCCGGGTAGCTTCGCCCTCGTAGTTGCCGCAATAGCGCGCAACCGTTCCGATGTGGTCCGTTGAGTTCTACGTGATGGCTGGTGCGCTCGTCGTGCTGCTCTTCTTCCACCTCGTCATGTTCGCACGGCTGGCGTTCAGGAAGGCCGAGGTGCAGGTGGACCGCGACCTGCCGGTGAGCGTGGTGATCTGCTCACGCAGCGAGGCCCGTCGGTTGGAGCAGTTGATCCCGCTGTTGATGCAGCAGGACCATAAGGAGTTCGAGGTGGTGGTGGTCAACGACCGGAGCGAGGATGATACCTGGGAGGTACTGCAGTGGATGAAGCCGGAGAACCCGCGTCTTCGACCGGTGAACATCCAGGCCGATGAGAAGTTCAACTACGGCAAGAAGCTGGCGCTCGGGGTGGGGGTCCGGGCGGCGAAGTACCCGCACGTCCTGCTCACCGATGCGGATTGCATCCCGTCCGGGCCGGATTGGTTGAGCACCATGGCCACGGGCTTCGCGAAGGGGAAGCAGATCGTGATCGGTCACAGCCCGTACGCGCATCAGCCGGGCCTGGCCAACGTGCTGGAGCGTTACGACGGAACGATGAAGGCGATGCAGTACATGGCCTTCGCGCAGGCCGGGTTCCCGTACATGGGGGTCGGCCGCAACCTCGGCTACACGGGGGAGGTCTTCTTCAGCGCGAAAGGGCCGCGACGCCACAACCACCTGATGAGCGGCGACGACGACCTCTTCATCAACGAGGTGGCGCGTGCGAAGAACACCGGTGTGGTGGCCGATCCGCGCTCCTTCATGACCACCGAACCCACACGGGACCTCGGCACCTGGCTGCGCCGCAAGCGCCGGCATTACACCACGGCCGCGCACTACCGCTTCGGCCATCAGGTCCTGCTGCTCCTGCTTCCACTGGCGCGCACCGCCTTCTGGCTGCTGCTCCTATGGTTCGCGCTGCATGGTCAGTGGGGCGAGGTGGCCATCGGCCTCGCGGTGGAACTGTGCATTCTGTTGCCGATCACCGTGCTCGCCATGCGCCGCCTCCAGGCCGGTGCCCTGGCGTGGCTCGCCATACCCCTTGAATGGCTGTTCCTACTTTTGGATCCACTGCTGTACACCAGCACGATCCTCGTCAAGCCCAAACGATGGAAGTGAACGAGAACCTCAGCGAGAAGGCCCGCTACGACTACATCCTCGTGCAGCGCGCCGTGCAGAAGGGCGATCAGAAGGCCTATGCCGAACTGATGAGCCGTTACCGTGATTCCATCTACTTCATGTTGTTGAAGATGATCAACAACAAGGACGATGCGGAGGACCTCACGATCGAAGCCTTCGGCAAGGCCTTCCACCGGTTGAAGCAGTACACGCCGAACTACGCCTTCAGCACCTGGCTCTTCAAGATCGCGTCGAACAACTGTATCGACTGGATCCGGAAACAGAAGAAGAAGACCTTCAGCATCGACAACCCGATCGGCACGGACGATGGCGACGAGATGACGATCGAGCTCAAGGGTCATGGTCCCGATCCGGCCGAGATCGCCATCAAGGAGCAGAAGAACCTGATCATGCGCGAGGTGGTGGAGAAGCTGAAGCCCCGCTACCGCACCCTGGTGGAACTGCGCTATTACAAGGAATACAGCTACGAGGAGATCGCCGAGGAACTGGACCTTCCACTGGGTACCGTGAAAGCTCAGCTCTTCCGCGCACGTGAGTTCCTTCTCAACCTGATGGAGAACCACAAGGACCACATTTAAGCTCCCATGTGCCCATGTGGACATGTGCTCATGTGGCCTTGAAATGCGCGAGCGACACCTTCGGTGTGAAGTGGCTCCTTGTGCAAAGTAGGCCTCTCCTGTCCACCAGGGAGGTATTCATGTTCACATGCTCACATGCCCACAACCTGTCCCGCCCGAGCGGGATGTCCGCATGAATTCCCCGGGCCTTGATCTTCTCCTTCACTATTTCCCCGGACTCACCGGGCAGCAACGCGCGCACTTCGAGCGGCTCGGTCTGCTCTACCCGGAGTGGAACGAGCGGGTGAACCTGATCTCCCGGAAGGACATGGAGAACCTCTACGAACGGCACATCCTGCACTCGTTGGGCATCGCCAAGGTCGTCCGGTTCGAGCCGGGGACGCGCATCGTGGATGTGGGTACCGGTGGCGGCTTCCCCTTGGTCCCTTTGGCGATCCTGTTCCCCGAGTGCACCTTCCACGGTATCGATGGCATCGGCAAGAAGATCGTGGCCGTGAAGGGCGTAGTGGAGGGACTAGGCCTTACGAACTGCACGGCGGAGCAGATCCGGAGCACCGAGCACAAGCAACGCTACGATGTGATCGTGAGCCGCGCGGTCACCACCTTGCCGGAGTTCATCCGTGACACGAAGCATTTGGTCACGAAGGGGCAGGGGAAGATGTATTACCTCAAGGGAGGTGAGCTGGCGGACGAGATCCTACCCGTGCGTAACGCAGTCAAGGTGCACGAGCTGAAGGAGTTCTTCACCGAGGAGTTCTTCGCCACGAAGAAGGTGGTGGAGGTGCGGATGTGATACGGTGATCACCAATTGAATGGGGTGAACATGAAGGAAGGACTTTTCTGCGCTGCGGTCTGGTAGATCATGCCGTTGTTCGTGAAGTAGGGCCTATAACTGTAGTACACCCGATCCTCGGGAGGCGCATCCTCCGGCATCGGACAGAGGGCCGTTCGATGACCATCGTACCAGACACTGATGCCGGGGAGGTACTTTCCAATACGACCTGAATCCACGCATAAACGGCCTTCACGCAGGTTCTCCAGCCCACCTCGGTCTGTTTTCACGTAATGCATGACGCGTCCGTCTATCATCTCGAATTGTCGATCAATTGGCGTGCGCATCGATCCCAAGTTCACCTCGTACATGTCGTAGGGCGAGGTCAGCTCCCAGAGCTTCGTTCCGGCCCTGTCGAACCTTGTCACGGTAACATCAGGCTGATCGTAAGTCACGATGACGTGCTGGCCATCCGGCTCGACGAAGACGTTGTAAACTTTCTTCTGTTCGAACGGTGTTCGTCCGGAGATCGAAACGCCATCCTCTCCGATATTTCCGACCAGGTGTTCCTTCTGCTTATCCCTTCCTTTTCCCTTTAATCCGCTCACGACGAAGGACCAACCCTCCTCGGTATGCAAGAGCTGACCTCCCATCAGTTCGTCCATACCCACCGCTGCGGCGTCAAGGCGGCCGAACATGTCGCCATGGAGCGCAAAAAAGGTGTATTCCAGCGCATTGTAGTACGTGTGATCGACCTTGGCCGCAGAACTGCCATCACGCTTCTCCTTGGTGTTCTCGTCGTTCAGCACTACAGCGTTCACGGCCACGCTTACCGCACCCGAGTTATACAGGTGGACCGTGGTCCGCGCCCCCAGGGATTGCACCGGAAGCCGGTATATCGAGTTCCAGAGGAGGTCCAGAGAAGGATCCAGCACCCAACACATGGCGAACTTGATGTCATTCGATTGGATACCGTCGAAATACAGGAGGAGCTTTGATCCATCCGGGGAGGGTATCGGTCTCACCTCGAGCGCTGTTCCGGAGTATGACTTACGGTCAAGGGGAACCTCGCCGATCTTCAGAGGTGTGTTCAGTTTCCCTGGCTCATCGGATACGGCCTCCAGGTAGAGTGAAACGACACCGGTCTCCTTTTGCCAGGATTGTCTCAAGCAATGAAGTTGATCATGATATCCGAAGAATTTCCGGTGGGTCACCTTGTCTGGCAGGTCTGCCAGTTGATGAATGTGTTCTTCAGGGGCGGTGGATCCATCAAGTTTGACCCGGAATAACACGGCACGTTGGTCATTCTTGTCCTTGGACTTCGGTGTACCGACGACTATCGCTTCATCACCAATGACCAACGGTTCTTCATACGAAGAGCAAGGGTTCACCGCTGTCAGGTCGAAGGCCCTGGGCACGCCCATCGTCTGCCCCTGGAGCCAGGTGCCATGGGTGATCGCAAGTACAGATGCAAGAATGCTGACAGAGCGAGGTGTCATTGGTGATCGTTTCGCCACCAATATAGACGAGGGAGTACAATATGGAACGCGGCTCGGGAAGGAAGATTCACCGAAGTATTTGGTCCGGTGCCTGCGGCTTGGTGGTGCGGTCGATGAGGTCCAGCGAAGTTGGTTCAGGCCTCCAACTGCAGCCGGCTCAGGCTGTGGTACAACCCGTTCACATCCGCGATCAACTCATCATGCGTGCCGCTCTCCAGCACCCGACCCTTGTCCAGCACCAGTATCCGATCGGCATCACGCACGGTGCTCAAGCGATGGGCGATCACGATGCTCGTGCGCCCTTTCATCAGCTGGTCCAGCGCATCCTGCACCAGGCGTTCGCTCTCGCTGTCCAGCGCGCTGGTGGCTTCATCCAGGATCAGGATCGCGGGGTCCTTCAGCACGGCACGAGCGATCGCGATGCGTTGCCTTTGGCCACCGCTCAGCTGGATGCCGCGTTCGCCCACGATGGTATCATAGCCCTGTGGGAAGCTTGTGATGAAGCTGTGCGCGTTCGCCTTCGCGGCTGCCGCCTCGATCTCGGCCTGTGAGGCATCCGGCCTGCCATAGGCGATGTTGTCCCGGATCGACCGGTGCATCAGCATGGGGTCCTGGGAGACGACCCCGAACTGGTCGCGCAACGACGCCTGGGTAACCTCCCTTATGTCGTGCCCGTCCAGCGTGATCTTGCCGCCCTCCACGTCGTAGAGGCGCAGGAGCATGTTGACGAGCGTCGTTTTGCCCGCACCTGAAGGACCCACAAGTCCGACATGCTCGCCCGGCGCGACCTCGAGGTTGAACGCCTCGATCACCCCTTCCCCGCGTCCGTAGTGGAAGGTGACATCGTTGAACTTCACGTGCCCGCCAACACGCTCCAGTTCGGCAGCA
>JAGQVR010000528.1 GCA_020437875.1 Flavobacteriales bacterium | reverse complement strand
GCTCGATTGGCTCCGCGAAGTGAAGGAGACCACCGGGCTGATCACCCTGACCGAGGTTGCCACCGCCGAACATGTGGAGGCCTGTCTCAAGGCCGGCATCGACGCACTTTGGATCGGCGCGCGCACCACGCCCAACCCCTTCAGCGTGCAGGAGATCGCCGACGCGTTGAAAGGAACGGATGTCCCCGTGCTGGTCAAGAACCCGATCAACCCCGACCTCGGGCTTTGGATCGGTGCCTTGGAACGCCTGCGCAGGGCCGGTGTGGAACGGCTGGCCGCCGTGCATCGGGGTTTCAGCTGGTTCGACCGCACGCCCTACCGCAACGACCCGATGTGGGAGTTCCCCATCCGGTTGAAGGCGGCTTTCCCCGACCTCGAGTTGCTGTGCGACCCCAGCCACATCGCGGGTTCACGCTCGCTGTTGGGCACGGTGGCCCAGCAGGCGCTGGACCTCAACTTCAGCGGGTTGATGGTGGAGACCCACTGTGACCCACCCAATGCCCTGAGCGATGCCGACCAGCAGATCGATCCCGGCGCACTGCGCACGTTGATCGAGGGGCTCATCTTCCGCGAAGCGAGCCCCGACGCCGCCCTGAAGGACCGGCTCCAGGCCCTGCGCGACCAGATCGACCGGATCGACGAGGACATCGCCCACAAGCTGGGCGCCCGGC
>JAGQVR010000527.1 GCA_020437875.1 Flavobacteriales bacterium | reverse complement strand
CCCGGCGCCGGTCGTGTTCGCCCATGCGCCGCTCCCGGTCGCGGATGCGCTGCTCTGCGGCGGTGAGCTCGCCACCGAGGTAGTCGCGTCGGTTGGCGATCACGGAATCATGGAAGGCCTGCACCTCCTCAAAGCGTTTCATGGCGGACCCCGCAAGCACCACGCCCACTTCCTTGTATAGGCGCTCCAAGTCGGCGGTCGGTGGTGGCGTTTCACGAGCAAGGGCCTCCTTCAGGTCCAGCACCATCTTGCGGTCCATGGTGTTGGCATCCGCCAGTTCGTTGATCTCCTTGGTGAGCTGCGAGGCTTCCTGTTCGATGTTGGTGTATTCGGGCAACACGTTGAAGGCATGCAATTCCTTGCGCAGCTTGTCCAAGGCGTCCGTGGCGATCACCAGGCGGCTGCTGAGGTCCTCATCGGTGCCCACCACGCTGCGCAGCACACCGGCCTTGGTGGCCTGCTCCATGGCCTTGATGCCCTTCCTGCGTTGCCGCACCCGTTCCCATTCGATAGCGATACCGGTATCCAACCCCAACAAGTGGCTCAGCGAGATCTGTTGGTCGCCGAGCTGTTGTTTGTCGGTGTGTTTGTCCGGGGCACTGAAACCGAAGGCCAGCTGTCGCCGCACGAAGTAGGGGATGAGGGTCCGGAAGTAGGGCAGGCGTTTTTCAGTCTTCGCA